>CAZHHY010000252.1:0-1588 GCA_964532375.1 uncultured Muribaculaceae bacterium | reverse complement strand
CTACATAGCCGCTGTCGGGGAAGTTATTCTCCAACATGGTAATAACTCGCATCTCGTCTGTAAGAGAAAGTAAGCTAACAACTTGGTCTCGCTCTTGAGAGAAAGAGGCATCTAAAACCATGTTCTTTGCAGTCTCGGTAGAGCAAAGAGTTTGCACCATTGTTCTAATTTTATCAAACCCAAGCTTCTGTTCTGTTCTTTCTCTATCTATCATCTATATTACTCTTCTTAACGTACTCTATTTGTCGTTTTTAATTTGTTGATTTCTCAATTGCAAGCCTTAGCTCTGTAATACTATTCATCTTTTTTATACTCCCGTTAGAGACAAATGAGATATCTCCTGTCTCTTCTGAAACCACAACAACATCGGCATCAGATTGCTCTGTAATACCAATAGCTGCCCTGTGCCTCATTCCGTAATGGGCAGGAATATGTGGGTTTTCAGAAGTAGGTAGAGTACACCTTGCAGCTGCAATTCTAAAAGAAGCGATAACCATAGCGCCATCGTGCATTGGAGCATTCTTAAAAAATATATTCTCTATGAGCCTGCGACTAATTCTTGCATCTAGCCTGTCTCCACTCTCTACAACAAATTCTAGAGAAGAACTTTTGGCTAACACAATTAAGGCACCTGTTTTAGACTCCGACATGCGTCTGCAGGCCTCTGTAATCTCGTTTAGCTCGTCGTTACCCAACACCTTGCCTTTAGCTCCAAAAAAGAATGAGATAAGCTTTATATGATGGCTAGAGTTCATGTACCTAGTTCCCATACGAAGCAGGAACATGCGTATCTCTGGTTGGAAGAGTATTATAAGCGCAAGCACCCCTACCCCCATAACTTGCCCCAAAATTGCACTTAACAACTCCATTTGCAAGGCTTTTACTACCAACCAAATGAAATAAGAGACTATTATTCCAGTAAAAATATTAAGTGCTGCAGTGCCTCTAATTAACTTATAGGCTTGGTAAATTAGTACACCAACTAATGCAACGTCAATAATATCTATTAACTCTATTTTAATAAATCCAAACATAAATCTCTAAATAAGTAAAAATAATACTATTATTCTACAAATGCCAACGTAGCAATACTCAATGAGAGACAACCTGCTCTATAAAGTTCATTACCACAAGATTCTAGGGTTGCCCCAGTAGTTAAAACATCGTCTACAAGCAAAACTCTCTTGCCCCTAACTTCGTCTGCATATTTATCCCTTACCCTGAATGCCCCTTCAACTCCTCTTCTACGATGCTCTCTATCTTTCTTGGTTTGGGTAAAGGTATAACGTTTTCTTGCCATTGCATTGCTTAAAACAGCTTTATTTAGAAAACTCCCTAATTCCAATGCTATTACATTGGCTTGGTTAAACCCTCTTTGCCACTTACGTAACCCGTGAAGAGGCACCGGAATTATAACATCTACCTTACTGCACCAACCACTATTATAAAGCCTTTTAGCCAATAGTGCCGAGAGATATCTACCTAAAGCTTTGTCTCCATAGTATTTAAAATTATGGATTGGTTTTTTCCACTTACTCTCGCTTCTGTATAGCATAAGAGATGCTACGGCATCAACAAAAAGCACCTG
>CAZHHY010000251.1:0-1680 GCA_964532375.1 uncultured Muribaculaceae bacterium | reverse complement strand
AAAATACTTAAGAAAAAAGTCTCTAAAATTCCAGAAATAGTGGGTGTCTCGCCAGCAATCACAAAAATCAAAGATATGATAGACCGTGTTGCCCCAACAGAAGCAAGAGTATTAATTACTGGCTCTAATGGAACAGGCAAAGAGTTGGTAGCACGCTGGCTTCATGAAAAAAGCAACCGTAATTCAATGCCTTTTGTAGAGGTAAATTGTGCTGCAATCCCAGGCGAGCTTATAGAGAGCGAGCTTTTCGGCCATGAGAAAGGAGCATTTACTAGTGCAGTAAAGCAACACAAAGGAAAATTTGAACAGGCAGATGGAGGCACTCTTTTCTTAGACGAGATAGGAGACATGAGCCTAGCTGCTCAAGCAAAAGTTTTACGAGTATTGCAAGAGAATAAAATAAGCCGTGTTGGCAGCGATAAAGATATTAATGTGAGAGTTCGGGTAGTGGCTGCAACAAATAAGAATCTTAATGAAGAGATTAAGAACGGCAACTTTAGAGAAGACCTATACCATAGACTAAGTGTTATTGTTATTCATGTACCGCCTCTTGTAGAAAGGAAAGAAGACATCCCTTTACTCGCAAAGTATTTCTTAGAACAAATCTCTTCTGAAAGTGGCATGCCTTCAAGAATTATTGAAGATAATGCTTTAGAAGAACTTGCGAGTTATAAATGGACTGGCAATATTCGCGAACTTAGGAATGTAATTGAGAGATTAATGATTTTAGGCAG
Organism: uncultured Muribaculaceae bacterium; assembly: GCA_964532375.1. Taxonomy (GTDB): domain Bacteria; phylum Bacteroidota; class Bacteroidia; order Bacteroidales; family UBA932; genus Bact-08. The sequence goes on along the minus strand of CAZHHY010000251.1, from coordinate 946 downwards.
TAATGTAATTACTAAAGAAGATATAATAGATTATGCAAAGCCTATATTTAGATAATTATTTTTAAGAATTTAGTGTAAAAGGAGTTACTCTCTCTCTATTCTAAATTGTTGGATATAATTACCCTCTTGCTGTGTCTTTACAAATAGAGTAACTCTAAACTTAGTGCCGCCTGCACTGAGATTCCCAATAGCATATTTCATTGGTGCCTTGCCCGATTTATATGCAATTTCAAATATTTTAGGCGAATACTCATTGAAAAATTCTTTTAGAATTTGTTTTGCCTGCTGCCTACTGCATACATTAGAAACGCCAAGAATGTCAACTTCTAAATTTGGGGCAAACCAAGCCGAGAGCCTTTCGGCATCGCCATTTTGAATATACTTAGAGATAGGAATAAATACATCTTGCTCCTGAGCAGCAGTTAGCGCCCACGAACTCATAAAAAGAGTAACTAATAAGATTATATTTCTCTTCATAGTGCTTTTGTTCCGTGATTAGTGTAGATAAAGCAAAAACCAAGCCATCTAAGTAAAAGATAAAAATAGCACAAATTCCCGACAAATCTTAAATTAATAGTAATTTTGCAATAAATCTAAGAGAAGTGAAAATAGAATTGTTACTTACTGGGAAAACAGATTTAGAATATCTTAAAACAGGAATCTCGTTATATGAACAGAGGCTCAAGCACTATTGTACATATAACAGAAGAGAGATACCAGAATTAAAGCAAGTTTCGTCTCTCAAAGAGAATCAGATAAAGGAAAAGGAGGGAGAATTAATTCTTAAAAACATTGCAGAACAAGACGTTCTTATTCTTTTAGACCAACATGGAGACAAAATTACTTCGGAAGAGTTTGCCCTTAGAATTGAAAATTGGGCTGTTAGAGGAATAAAAAAAGTTATATTTACGGTTGGAGGCGCATATGGTTTTAGCGAGAAGGTATA
>CAZHHY010000250.1:0-1715 GCA_964532375.1 uncultured Muribaculaceae bacterium | reverse complement strand
ATAAAGTAACCAATAAATGCTAAACAAAGATAGAAAAAAAATAGGATTTAAGGCAGGTACTGCCTATAATAATTTCATAGAAGAACAATTAGCAAGTTATTTGGGATTGGTTACTCTATTCCCGTTTTTTTAATGTTCAACTCCCCAAACACTAAACTCTCTTTAGTACGGTTATTTTGCTCTCTTGCCATGTCACATTAGGAAAGAAATGAATAACAGAGATTTATTTACCTAGTTAGTAATAAGTGGAGTGAGAAAGGGTATTCCGCATCATTAAAATTTCGTATGCTTTTGTAAGAAAGCAATCTTTGCCTCTTACAATCATAACTTTCTTATCTATCTCCTGCAATTTTTTAATGTGGATAATTGCTCCAATAATAGCATTTTCGCTAACTTTGTTATTAATATTTATTGTCGATAGAAATGGATTGTTAAAATCCAATATAACTAACTATGGAGATACAGATTGAACACCCCTTAATATCATCATTTAATCTATTGTTTTGTTACACCGTCGTAAACATTCTGTTCCCAGCCTAAAAGTTTTCTCTCAATTTCAGGAATAGGCATAGCATAAAACTTTGAAGTTGGCAGCAAAGTATAACTCTTTATGTTAGAAGTAAGATTGTAGATGTTATCAAAACTCTTTTTAGTTATTGTAACCTCTTCTCCCGAAATTTGATTATATCTTTTTAAGTCATACCACCTCATACTGAATGCCAGCTCTCTTCTGCGCTCATTTTTAACATCTGTTAATGTTCCCACGATGTTATTTGCAATAGCTGCATCTTCTGCATTGAACCTCTTTGCTCTTAGAGCTTTTAGTTCTGCTGCAGCGGAGGCGGTGTTATTTGCTCTTGCAAATGCTTCTGCCTTTATTAGATACATCTCTGGTGTTGAAGGCCCTAATAAGAAGGCGCTACCGCTAGATTCAAATTTATAGTAACTTTTTGAATCAAGTGTATCTAGCCCTGCCTTTACCAAAAACTCTGGCATTGTAGAGACAGTAACGTATAAATAGTTGTTATCAATTAGCTTAACCCTTCGCAAATCTTTTTGGTCATAAAGATCATATAGACTTTGTGATACAGGCATAGCATCTATGTATGCCGAGGGCTTATTTATCATAACCGGAAAGTAACATTCGGCAAAATTATCTGCGTTTCTTACATTAGTGGTCATTGCTAACCTGTTCCACTTTTTAGATGGCTTATTTGCAACATCGAACTTAGTGATTGCAAAAAGAGGATTTGTACTATAATCAACAAGTACGTTATAAGAATTTAGCGCCATTTGGGCATAATTTGCTGCTTTATCATAGTCTAACTGGGTTTTGGCTTTATACAGTTCCACTCTGGCTCTAAGCGCATAAACTGTACCTACTGTTATTCTCCAGTTTCGTTTAATATCAAAATTTGTTTTACCAAGTTCATTTAAAGATTTCTCTGACTCTTCTAAATCTTGTATTATTCTAGACAATGAAAAGTTCACATCTTTTCTCTCAACAGGATCAACGGGGTCTGTATTGTCTCTGTAACCAATTCCAGGGCTCTTTCCATTGTCTATATTTGGGTGCAGGGCATATTGTACTAATAATTGGAAGTGATAAAAAGCTCTATAGAATTTAGCTTCGGCAACCAGTTGTTTTTTGAGCTGCTCATCTCCCGTTACCTTATTACTGTATTCAATTATTGTGTTTATGGTAAAAAACTTAG
>CAZHHY010000249.1:0-1715 GCA_964532375.1 uncultured Muribaculaceae bacterium | reverse complement strand
TCCAAGTTCTTTTGTTACTCTAATATTTGCCATAAAATAGGGGTTAAACCCACTTTCTAGAAAATAGAAGCTATTATTTGTAGCAAGTCTCAAAAGAGAAAGTCTTCTTTTAAGATCTTGATCGCTTGTAGTATGAAAATCGCTAAAAGATTTAATAGTACCATTTTTATCCATATAGGCTATAGGGTCTCTATACAAAGATTTAAGCGTGCTTTTATTGTTATAATCGCCATAAACAGCATTACCACTACCATCTTCGGTGTAAATATTGCCTTTGTCATAAAGATTCCAGCTATTTTCCATCCAAATACATTGAGTAGTGAGCGATACAATCATTCTAATAGATGGGATTCTAGTAACAAAGCTAATATTGGTAGAGAGTCTCTCTCTTCCAACTCCTATATTTAGACTATTTTCATTGCTTTTATAAATACCCACATATTTATTATCAGATCTAGGATCAATAGGGTCGTTACCTTTGTTGTATGAATAGACCTCTCCAGATGAGTAATCTGTAGTTTTAATATATGCCCCATTTACAATTATAGAGGTATTAATTGGCTTTATAGTTCCAAAGTCAAAGTCGTATTCAATACCCCACTTATCTATAGAGCCTCTATTATCTGGCCTTTTATAGCCTTTAAATTGATCATATGTAGTATAAGCAAGTTGCTCGTATACTCCATCTTTGTTTTTTACCCAAATAGTTTCGTTCTCATATTTTGGAGCAGCGTTAGGGTCTGTAACTGAATTATAGAAGTTAACACTCTGAGGAACATAATGGTTGTTATCTGTAAAGCCGTCTCTAGACTTTTCATTAAAATAGGTAAACCTAGCCTCTATACCCTTCACATTAATATCAAATCCAAACTCAAAATTATTTGTTTTAATTGGGTCTAGATTGTATGGTAACATGCCATCTATAACAGATGTTTGTATTAAAGCCAGACTCTCGTTTGTTTGGCTATTACGGTATTGAAAAAGAGCATTGTCTATATATACAGGATTGGGATACAAGAAAGAGATAGATGGAAGCTTTTGCATAATTCCCCATCCGCCTCTAATAGAGAGTTCTCTAATAGCACTAGCTCTATCGCCTGCCTTTTTAGGTGCAATAATGGTATATTTAGCATTGAGCCTTGGATCTATTGTAGGGTCGTAATTATATCCATCTATAATCATTTTTGATAGACGTACTCCAGCTATCAATTCAATTGAGCTCTGTTTTTCACCCACAGGTATCTTAATTTTCTCCTCGGCAAAAGCACTTATATCAGACATAAACGGCACCTCGCTATATTTCCTTTCACGAAAATATTGAGGCGCATCTGCTGCATGGTATAAGCCATCGCCATTGTTGCCCTTTGTATTGAACTCTACTCCTACCAGGGTTTTGAAAAGAGATTTACCAACAGCTTTGTTAAGGTCTCCGGTAACTTTAGCATTAAAGTAGATAGGCAGTTCATTTATTCTTTGGTCGCTAATATCTGTAAGTGATGTAAAGCCTCCTAAAGCAATCCCATCAACTTTCGAATTAGTTGTAGGTAAAGGAAGTTTATTACCAATTTTATATACAGTTGAATTCTTTTCCGAAAAAGAGCCCGAGACGTTGTAATTCAAATTTGTAATCCAAGGCTTATTAAGCTGCCAAGTTCCATATAAAGAAAGATTTAAATTATTATCTCTATACTTTTCAAAATCTTCTTTATAGACAT
>CAZHHY010000248.1:0-1734 GCA_964532375.1 uncultured Muribaculaceae bacterium | reverse complement strand
CATAAAAGAGCTATCTACCATATACCACCTCTCTCTGTCGTTTTGTTGCTTTTGATCTAATATTTGATAGATAACTGCACCGCTTTCACCTACAGTAAAACTACCAAATTCAGTAAAAATTTCTGGCTCGGGAGTGTTTCTTTGAGTACATATGCTCTTAATTTGAGCAATTACCTCTTCTACCATATATTCATACTCAAAATCAAACGCAAGAGAGTTCTTAATAGGTAGCCCACCACCTATGTTAAGCGAATCTAGCTCGGGGCAAATTGCTTTAAGATCACAATATACCGATACGCATTTAGAAAGTTCATTCCAGTAGTAAGCATTATCTCTAATTCCTGTGTTAATAAAGAAGTGGAGCATTTTAAGCGAAAACTTACTGCTCTGCTTTATCTTATTTTCGTAGAAAGGGATAATGTCGCTGTATCTAATGCCAAGTCTAGATGTGTAGAACTCAAACTTAGGCTCTTCTTCTGCTGCTATTCTAATACCAATATTTGTAGGCTCTTTTATGCATAAGTCTAGTTCGTCAAACTCTTGCATATTATCAAGAACAGGTATTACATTAGTCCAGCCATTATTAACTAAATTTGCAATATTCTCTATATATATATCTTTTTTAAAGCCATTGCATATAATATAGAAGTCTTTATCTACAACCCCTTTTACTTGTAAAGATTCTATAAGATTAAGATCAAATGCCGATGAGGTCTCTAAATGAATATCGTTTTTGAGAGCTTCTTCTAATACAAATGAAAAGTGAGAGCTCTTTGTGCAATAGCAGTAGTGATAGTCTGCCTGGTAATCTACTTTTGCCATTGCTACGTTAAACATTCTCTTTGCTCTCTGAATCTGAGACGATATCTTAGGCAAATAGGTTATCTTTAGAGGTGTTCCATACTGCTCAATAACATCCATCATAGGAATGTTATGGAAGTAGAGATCGCCATCTTCTACTCTGAATTCGTCTTGTGGAAAGTCAAATGATTGCTCTATGAGGTCTTTATACTTATTCTTCATATCTGGGTATGTAAGTGAGTTAGATTAGTAAAAAAGGCATAATGTATCTAAGCCCGATTGTATTATTGGTGCAAAGATATCTTTTTTTATTTTCTAAGAAAAAAGTATTGAATATAATTGCTAATTTTGTTTAAAATATGCCTTTATGAGAAGAGTTTCTTCATTTTATTATTTTTTGTCAATGCTTTTAGCATTTTTGCTATTCTCTTGTAGTACAGTAAAGCTAGTCCCTCAAGGGCAAAGCGTTCTAAAAGAAAATATTATAGAAATAGTTAACAATGATTCTTTAAATTCAGGCAAACTAAACCAATATATACGACAGCAACCAAACAACTCTTTTTTATTTGGTTGGAACCCATTTGTAGTTATTTATAATTGGAGCAACGGTAAAAATAATGGGTGGGATAGATTTGTGAAGAAAGTAGGGCAACAACCTGTTATTTTAGATACTTTATTGGTTCAAAGGAGTAGTTCAAATCTTAGAAATCACTTAACATCAATTGGTTATTATAATTCAACAGTAAACGATACTGTGGTTACCAAAAAGAAGAAAAGCAAAGTTTATTACTCTATAAAAACTGGAAGCTCTTATATTATAAATGATATTTTCTATTCAATTAGAGATACTGCAATAGAGCGTATTGTAATGAATAATTTATCTGCTTCTCTTGTAAAGACCGGTTCAATGCTATCTGAGCAAACTTTAGATAA
>CAZHHY010000247.1:0-1760 GCA_964532375.1 uncultured Muribaculaceae bacterium | reverse complement strand
CCGATGACCTCTTGCATGCCATGCAAGCGCTCTAGCCAACTGAGCTAATACCCCATATTTAAGCACCGCAAAGATGCAAAAATATTTTAGATTTCAATTAGATCTCCAGTAAAACTAGAGTACATTCATGTCAAAAAGAACTTTATTAGTGTTTCTTACTGTATCGGCACTCTTTTTAAACAGTACTTTCTCTTCTTCGTTAAGGTCAATTTCGATAATTCTTTCCCAACCATTTTTTCCAATTGTAACAGGAACTCCTATGCAAATATCATTTTGACCAAATTCGCCTTCAAGTGAAACGCAGCAAGCATATGCTTTTTTCTCATCTAGAATTATAGATTTAACTAAAACTGCAGCAGCTGCTCCTGGTGCGTACCAAGCCGAAGTGCCTAATAGCTTTGTTAAAGTTGCTCCTCCAACCATTGTATCTGCAATTACTTTGCCAAGCTTTTCTTCAGATAAAAGTGTGTTTACAGGAATACCCTTATAGCTTGCAAGCCTACCTAGTGGAATCATTGTAGTATCGCCGTGGCCACCAATTACCATACCTTCGATATCGCTAGAAGGAACATCTAACGCTTCGCTCAAGTAATTTGTAAATCGGCTGCCATCTAGTATACCGCCCATACCTATTACTCTGTTCTTTGGCAAACCAGTCTTTTTCAAAGTAAGGTATGTCATTGTGTCCATAGGATTGGAAATAATGACAATAATAGCGTTTGGTGAATATTTTAATGCATTTTCAACTACGTTGTTTACAATATTTGCATTTGTACCAATAAGATCTTCTCTGGTCATGCCTGGTTTACGTGGAATACCAGAAGTAATTACTACAACATCTGAATTTGCAGTTGCTTCGTAATCATTTGTAACACCTTTAACCTCACTAAAATAGCGGTAAAGTTTAGCTGTTTGCATCATATCTCTGGCTTTGCCTTCTGCAAATCCTTCTTTGATGTCTAATAATACGATTTCCGATGCAAATTGCATATTCGCAATTGCGTTAGTACAAGTAGCGCCAACATTACCAGCGCCTATTACAGTTACTTTTGACATAATTAAAAAAAATTAAGTTATTATATTTCGTATTTTTGCAAAAAAATATACATATGGATACACTCGCGCAATTCCGCACATATCGTGCCAAAATGAACAAAGTAATTTTAGATGCCTATAATTTGTTCTTTAAACGTTTTTTTAATTTAGATACTCGAACTTATGAAGAGGGGTGCGCTCTCTTCAAAAACTAAAGAGATGCTTGGGCTGGTTGCATCGCTTGTATTAAGATGTGACGATTGTGTAAAATACCATTTAGAAAAATGTTATGAGTTAGGTGTTACTAGAACAGAGCTCTTCGAAATATTTTCTGTAGCAAACCTTGTTGGTGGTTCAATTGTTATTCCCCACACAAGAAGAGCAATTGAATATTGGGATATATTAGACTCTCACGATTCTTTGGCAACTTTAAATAAATAGTGCATATTTAATTCATTTAGTACCAATATAATTCATGATTAGTTACATAAATAAAGAGATAAAATTCAATTTTGTAGGCAAACGAGTATGTTCAAAATGGTTAAAAGATGTGATTTTTACTTTATCCAACGCAAAACTCACTGTTGGTAATATAAACATAGTTTTTTGCGATGATAACTACATCTTAGCTGTTAATAATGAGTTTTTAAAACATAACTATTATACAGACATTATTACCTTCGATTATTCAGAAAATAACACTCTATCGGGAGACTTAATTATAA
>CAZHHY010000246.1:0-1930 GCA_964532375.1 uncultured Muribaculaceae bacterium | reverse complement strand
AAATTTTAGATTTTTCTGATATAGTAAGTTGCAAAAAATCTATTGATACATTTTATGAATTAAATGAAATTATTCATTTTGTGGTTTCCATTGACGGGTGGTGTGTAGAGGTTAGCGGGGCTACTGTTTTTGTTAATATCTCTTTTGCAGTAAATGAAAAAGATAAAATTGCTCTAATGGGCAAAAACGGTGCAGGTAAATCTACATTGTTGAAAATTATTGCTGGTGTAAAAAGTGCTACTAGAGGAGTTATTTCTGCACCAAAAGATGCTGTTATTTCATATTTACCTCAACATCTTATGACCGAGGATGGGAAGACAGTTTTTGAAGAGACAGCAACTGCTTTTTCCCACATCCAGCAAACAGCACAGAGAATAGAAGAGCTCAACGCCATGCTTCAAGAGCGTGAAGATTATGATTCTCCGGCATATTATGCTATTATAGAAGAGCTAACAACGGTTAGTGAGAAGTTTTATTCGATTGATTCATCTAATTACGATCAAGAAGTAGAGAAGGTGTTACTAGGACTAGGCTTTAAGAGAGAAGATTTTGAGAGGCAAACAAGTGAGTTTAGCGGAGGTTGGCGTATGAGAATTGAGTTGGCAAAAATATTGTTAACAAAACCCGATCTTATATTGCTAGATGAGCCAACAAACCATCTAGATATGGACTCAATAATGTGGTTAGAGCAGTTCTTAGTTAACCAAGCAAAAGCTGTTATTCTTATCTCTCACGATAGGTCTTTTGTAGATAGAGTTACCAATAGAACAATAGAGATAACAATGGGTCGTATTTACGATTATAAAGTGAATTACTCTCACTACCTTACTTTAAGAAGCGATAGAAGGATACAGCAGCAAAGAGCATATGAAGAGCAGCAGAAGATGATTGCAGAGACTAAGGTATTTATAGAACGCTTTAAAGGGACTTACTCTAAAACCTTTCAAGTTCAGTCCCGAGTAAAAATGCTTGAGAAGTTAGAGCTCGTAGAGGTAGATGAAATAGATACATCTGCACTTAATCTAAAATTCCCGCCATCTCCTCGTTCGGGCAGCTTTCCAGTTATTGCAGAAGATGCAGGCAAATCATACAATGGGAAAAAGGTATTTTCAAATGCTACTTTTACAATTCATAAAGGAGATAAAGTTGCTTTTATAGGAAGAAATGGAGAGGGCAAGTCTACTTTTGTTAAATGTATTATGCAAGAGATTGAACATGAGGGCAAAGTAGCTTTGGGCCATAATGTTCAAATTGGGTATTTTGCTCAAAATCAAGCATCACTCTTAGACGAAGAATTAACAGTTTTCCAAACTATTGATAATGTTGCTGTGGGTGAGATTAGAACAAAAATAAGAGATATCCTAGGTGCGTTTATGTTTGGCAGAGACGATACCGATAAAAAAGTGAAAGTACTTTCGGGAGGAGAGAGAACTAGGTTGGCAATGGTAAAATTGCTTTTAGAGCCTGTCAATTTTTTAATCCTAGATGAGCCTACAAATCATCTAGATATGCGTACAAAAGAGATTCTTAAACAAGCTCTAATAGATTTTGATGGTACAATAATTGTGGTCTCTCACGATAGAGATTTTCTAGATGGTCTAGTAACAAAAGTATATGAATTTGGCAATGGAAAAGTTACAGAACACTTAGAAACAATTTATGGCTTCCTCAAAAAGAAGGAGTTGCAAAATATGAATGCTTTTAATCAGTAAAAAATATTCTTCACTAGTTAATTGAGTTTAGAAAATCTTTGAACTCATTTATGTTAGATGAGAGTTGAACAGAGTGTCTCTTTTTAGTTAGACACTGCTTTAAAAGTTCAGGTATTTTGGGTGGTTCTACAGATGCTTGTTCAATAATAGAAGAAAACTTTGTTGGGTGAGCTGTCTCTATAAGAATAAAGGTATCGTTTCCAGGATAGTTTCTCATG
>CAZHHY010000245.1:0-1941 GCA_964532375.1 uncultured Muribaculaceae bacterium | reverse complement strand
GAGTATGAATGTAATTTTATTATCTTCATTCTTAAATGAACTTCAACCGCTATCGGATACTAGCCGAGAGTCTTTAAACCTATTAAGATCTCTATATAATGTTAACTTTATTAACGAACAGTATATAGAGAAAATATCTGCAACTAATAAGTTTACTGTTGTATTTATTGAATCGGGAGGGTCTGAAGAGAAGTTTTTAGAGATAGTAAATAAACTACCTAAGCCCATTGTTATAATTAGTGACTCCTACCACAACTCACTACCGGCGGCAATTGAAATAAGCTCATGGTTATACAATAATAAATATTTGTTCAAACATTTGAATATTCCTGCTATTCCTAGCCATAAATACCTTACAGAGATTTCAGAAGAACTTACTCAATTAGAGACAATACAATGCGGCCTTAATAGAATTTCAAATTATAATATAGCGCTCATAGGAGATGAATCGCCATGGTTAATCTCATCTAAGGTAGATAAAGAGCAAGTGCATAATTTGTATGGTGCAAATTTCATAGAGATAGATACCAAAGAAATTGTTAGACTTTTTAACATAGAGCATGCAGCAGATAATGACTCATTACAACTAATTGAAAAACTCTCACACAAGAAAGATGCATTAATATCGGACTATTCTATTCATGAGGCTGTTAGACTTTATAATGTTTTAAAAGCACTGTGTAAAGAACACTCTATAAATGCCCTTACTGTAAAATGTTTCGACTTTCTAGACACATGCCATACAACCGCATGCCTAGCACTTGCCCTTCTTAACGATTATGGAGTTATAAGCGGCTGCGAAGGAGATATTCCAGCATTATGGAGTATGATAATTGCAAAAGAGATATGTGGCTCTGTCTCCTTTATGGCAAACCCATCTTCTATTGAGAGAATAGATAAAAGTATAGATTTTGCTCATTGCACTGCTCCTCTTTCTATTGGAGACAGCTTTTCTCTTACAACACATTATGAATCAAAGATAGGAGTTGGAATATGTGTGAATGTTATTCTTGGAAAATATATTCTTTTTAAATGTTCAGGAAATGCGCTAGATAAATTCTATCTATTTAAAGGAGAAATTGTTCAAAATACAGCTGTTCAAGAGCGTTGCCGAACTCAAGTAAAATTTATTTTTAAGGAAAAAGAAGACTTAAACAATTATTTAGAAAGTTTCATGGGCAATCATACAATTCTTATTCCCGGCAAACACAGAGCCCTTCTCTCTTCATTTATTAATCTTATAAGTTTAAAGGCTCATAATTAATAAGCTCACAAACCAATAAAACCTCATACTAATAAATTCATGATATCATGAAACAACTACGTATAATTAATAGAGTATCATTCTCTTTATTGTTGCTAATTACTCTTTTAGCACTCCCCTACTCTTCTTTTTCACAAGTTATAGTAAACAGAGACCCTAAAATAGAAAAAGCTACAGAGCAAATAACAGTCGCAAGCTTAAAGAGCACAATAGAAGACCTTGTAAAGTTTCATACTCGGCACAACCTAAGCACCCAAAGCAAAACCGATATAGGAATTGGAGCAGCTTCACTCTATATAGAGCAGAGGTTAAATGAGTTAAGTGTGGGCCGAGAAGATTTTTTCTCGGTAGAGAGGGTGCGCTATAGAGCTGGCGGGAGCGGGAGCAGAATTGAGAGAGAGATTTGGTTGCCTAACATAGTGGCAACTATCAAAGGGTCTAACTTACTAGATAATAGAGTTATAGTAATGCTTGCCCACTACGATAGCCGCACAGAAAACAACAACGATTCCACTGCATTTGCCCCGGGTGCCAACGATAATGGTAGCGGAGTTGCTGCTTTAATGGAGAGTGCTACTATTCTGGCAAAGAATAGATTACCTATTACTATTAAAATAATGTTTCTTTCGGGAGAAGAGCATGGTCTACTGGGTGCTGCATATATGGCCAAAATTGCT
>CAZHHY010000244.1:0-1956 GCA_964532375.1 uncultured Muribaculaceae bacterium | reverse complement strand
AAGATTTTATTACTAAGTGGTGGTAGTGGATGTGGCAAAAGCACTGTAGTGTCTCTTATAATGAAGCATTTAGAGCCATCTAAGGGTAGCTTATCCTGGGTTGGATCTAATTTTGACTCTATAGAAAAATGGAGAGAAAACATTGCTGTTGTACCGCAAAACCCAGATTTATATGGCCAGAGTATAATGGAATGTATAATGTCTAGGCTTGATACTAAAAACAATATAAATTATTTTAATACCCTATCTCAAGAGTTAGGGTTAAACAAACTGGCAGATAGGCTTCCATACGGATTTGCAACACACCCTGGAGAGAGTGGCTCTATGCTTTCGAGAGGAGAACAGCAACGAATTGCTTTTGCAAGGGCTGCAATGAAAAAGGCACCAGTTATGCTTTTAGACGAAGCCACCTCTTCTTTAGATAAAGAGAGTGAATCTTTAATTAAAAATTCAATCCAAAGATTAAAGAGCGAAGGTGTTGCCATTTTAATAATTTCTCACGATCCCGAATTTCGCACTATTGCCAATCAAACAATTTCAATGGAAAAATAGATATAGGAGGGTGCACACTCCCGGTGATAACTGCACACCGACATTTGCAGAAACAACCTAATTAAATAGTTATGAACGAGTATGTGAAGGATGAGTGGCGATTGACTACTCTAGATGAAAAAGAAGAAGCCATAGCAGGAGGCGTCAGTTACAGAGAACTGTGGCAACTGGCCAAGCTCATTGGAGAGGTTATTAAGAAAGCAGAAAAATACTGGCCAAGTTTTAAACATGGCTTTGTAGAAGGATGGGAGGCTGCATAATGGAACTTTCAATAAAAGAACTAAGTTTAAGCACTCTCTCGTATGAAGAGACATTATTGCTATGGGGAGGTTCCAAAGGATGGGACTACGAAATAGCCGAAGCTCTAGGCAAAGGAGTTGGTTATACAGTGAAAAAACTATGGCGTGCTTTTCAAGTTTTAAGCCAGGGGTTATATGAGGCACAGCTTAACTCCCAAGTGGTTCACAAATAAAACTAGCTTAAAATAAATCTTTAAATGGGAGTTTGTATATGAAAAAAAGATAACTTTGTAAATTATGAGAAAACATTACATACTCCCATTTATTTTGCTCCTCTTCTTTCCTGCACTCATCTCTGCACAAAGGAGATGGAGTCTAGAGGAGTGTATTCGCTATGCCTGGGAAAATAACCTGCAACTAAAACAGCAAGCAATTGCTGTAGAGCAGGGTCTAAATAACCTAAACCAGGCTAAACTAAACTATGTGCCAACCGTTAGCGCTTCTTTAAGTCACTCCATGAACTGGGGGCGTTCTGTTAATATGCAGGACTTAGAAATTATCGAAAACAAGCTTTCTCAAAGCACAAGTGCCAACGCCAGAGCCGCAATCAACCTTTTTGAAGGCTTCACAAAAACAAATGAGGTTAAAAGCAATCTAGTGCAATTAGAGATAACAAGAAGTGAGGTTGAAAAGCTTCGGAACGATATCTCGGTAGAAATTGCCAGGTCTTATTTACAAATACTTCTTTCAAAAGAGATTCTCAACACTACAAAACAGAGCATTACTAGTGCTCAAGAGCAGGTAGAGAGAACAAAGAAACTGGTAGATGCAGGAAGTTTAGCCTACAGTTCGTTTTTAGAAGTACAAGCACAGCTTGCAGGGGAAAGAGTACAAGTAATAAACGCTCAAAACCAATTGAGATCTTCACTACTTTCACTCAAACAACTTTTAGATTTAGAAGGTAATAGTGAATTTGATATAGCAGAAATTGATATAGACTTTTTAGTAAAAGAGTATAAAGCAGAGTCTATAGATGAGCTTTATAGAATATCTCAAGAGCTACCTCAGGTTAAAGTGGCAGAACTAAACCTTGAAAACTCGGGGCTTCAACTAGCTATTGCAAAAGGAAGATTATATCCATCTATCTCTTTTTCTGCAGGTTATG
>CAZHHY010000243.1:0-1978 GCA_964532375.1 uncultured Muribaculaceae bacterium | reverse complement strand
TTTCTCTAATGTTACTAAAAGAAACACTACCGAAAACAGTGGCTTTATCATAGAGAAGGTTCTTAAGAAAACCTTCGCACCTGAGTTCCTTAACCGTTTAGACGAACAGATACTTTTTAACGCACTCACAAAAGAAGATATCTGTAAAATTATTGATATTGAACTTAACGATCTTTATTTAAGAACAGAAACTGCTGGTTACTCTCTAACTTTGAGTAAAGAAGCCAAAATGTTTGTTGCCAATGCTGGGTATGACCCTCAATATGGTGCAAGGCCTCTAAAAAGGGCAATGCAAAAATATATAGAAGATTTACTAGCCGAGGCTATTATTAGTGGAACTTATAAAATGGGAGATAGGCTAATTATTGACGTAGATAAAAAAGGGCTAAAGAAAGGAGAAGCTCCTGAGAAACTTAAAGTTACCAGAGTTAAGAAGTAATATTAATTGATTTTGATCAAGCTCCAGATTGCTGTATTTATCCTCTTGTTGGTATTTACGGTCTTTCAGGAGCTTTTTCAATGAGTATCTCTCATATGTTTTGGGATTTACCATAAACTTTACTGGAGGTGTCTTTCCAATAAGTTCAAACCCTAGCCTTAGATAGGCACTTCCCTTGCTCCAATCAGAATCGGCATAGCTCATAACCTCTTGTGGCCTCTCGTGCTCTACAAACGCGCTTAACAAGCGCCCCATGCCTCCTACTACTCTAGTACTCCCTGTGCTGGCATATCTTATCCACTCAAATGAGTTAACTTCTCCCCTATCACGTTTCATTGGCCGCCCTGCCGAAAACGAAGCCACCGCAACCAACTGCTCCTTTATTAAATCATTAGATAGGTCACTTGGCTCGTTATAAATTTTCTGTGAATAAAACAGTCCATAAAAATACTTGGCTCTTGAATATCCCAACATGTGATTATTATACAAAAACTCTCTAGCTATAGGAGTGTCAATCTTAGCCACCCTACATTTCCTAGCAAAAACAACCTCCCCCTTACCAAGCAGAGCCCTTAACCTATTCCGAATAATATCACCCTTAGTAAACCACAAATCTTCATAGATTCTTATTTGACGTAAATTGCCTATCTGCTTTGCACTAATGTCACGCTTGACTTCATTGACTTCATTGACTTCATTCCGGCAATAATCTCCTTTAAGTATCACCGGAACTATCAATAATGACGAATCTGGCAAAAAAAAACAATCGCCTCTAAAATCATATTTAAGAGAACATAAATCTAAAAACTCCCTGATTTCCAAACATAACAACGCCCTCATTTCTCCTATCCTGAATTAGTATTACATACATTAAGCAACAAATCTACTCTATTTATAAATATTTATAAAAAGAAATTTGGAAATAAAACAATGTTACCATATCTTTGCACTCCTCAAACGGAAGATTCAGTAGCTCAGCAGGTAGAGCACAACACTTTTAATGTTGGGGTCCTGGGTTCGAGCCCCAGCTGGATCACAAAAAATAGAAGCCAAGCAACAGCTTGGCTTTTTTATTTTTACAGACCATTGCATCAAGATTGCTTGAATGTGAAGTTGATTGGGATCACGAACAAAACTTGCGCTCCTTCCTTCATAGTACCCACAATCGACTCTATATAAATACTCCCATGCTTTTTAATAAAATTGAGCTAAAAATTTTTATCTGAAGCTCCTTTTATTGTAATCTCATTAATTGAACCATTGGGGTTATATTCTATGAGTTTCTCCAAATCAAAAATCGCCTCTATTCCGGTCTCGTAGTCATAGTCAAAAGAAAAACTAGTAAGCCTTGTATATTCGCCAAAAGCTCTAAAGTCTGGAATATAAATAACATCATTCTCCAATGTTAAATGCATTACCTCTCCTATAAAAGAGTCGGCAGAAGTTTGCAGAGGAGAGGTATGTAATCACTCAGCTAACTTTAGCAAATAATCTAATTTTGAACTAACCCAAGCTTATTGTTTAAATTGAAGATAAAAA
>CAZHHY010000242.1:0-1986 GCA_964532375.1 uncultured Muribaculaceae bacterium | reverse complement strand
GATACAAATAACTTTGCGAATTCTGTTAGTAGTTCAACTCTGCTTATGGCGTCGCATTTAATTGATAATGGGGTAGATAAAGATGAACTTCAAGGCTTGGTATTTGGGGGCTTTAGAGAGAACCGCATGCGGCTTATGGGGCATTTGATACTAAATAAAATGGTGATAAACAACGAGTTGAATGCCGGGTTTATAATGCTTTCTATAGAAGATAAAGAGCTATTTAATTATAACGATGGAGATTCCGAAGGCTTTGTGAATCTTCCTTTAAATATTAAGGGGGTTTTTATAAGTGCTTTGTTTACAGAGAGTGAAGGTGAGGTTAGAGTTTCTCTTCGCTCTTCAAATAATTTTTCGGTAAATAAGCTCTCTCGCCTATTTTTTAATGGAGGAGGGCATGAAAGAGCTGCTGGAGGAAAACTCAATATTAAGTTCGAAGAGATTCCCAACTATTTTATAACAGCTCTAAAGAAGGGCTATAACGAGTGCATGACCAATAATGAAAAATAGATTTATACTTATATTTATTTTCATCTCTTTTATAATAGCCTCTTGTACCCAGCAAGAGATAGACAATGAAACTACTCAGCAAGAGATTCAAATAGAGAAGTACGTTCAAACACTCCAGGGAAAAAATGTAGTGGTTACAAATGGTGTTTGGCGAGTTGTTATGGATTCAACTATGGTTGGAGCAGAAAAACAGGTGAGTAAGGGAGATTCTATAATATATAATTATGCCATTTATCATTTCTCTTCTGGGAAGGGACATTTATACGATACTAATGTTTGGGAGTTAGCTCAAACTGCGGGAACAGGGTACGATTATAATTACTTTGTACCAAGAAGTGCAGTGGTAGGAAAGGGAATGCTCATTTCTGGGTTAGACGTTGGGCTCATTGGTGCAAACGTGGGTGAAAGATGTTATATTATTTTTAGTGCAAGGCACGGTTTTGGTAATGTTCAAATAGGAATGATTCCTAAAATGTCTCCATTATTAATAGAGGTTTGGATTAGAGAGGTTAAAAAGAATTAATTTTTATAACTTTGCGTGTTCAATTTTAAAGAAACAGTATAAAAGAATGAATTTTAGACTAAGTGTAAAGAGACTACTTATATTTGCAGCTACCGCAATGGTTGTTGCTTCATGCGCAAAAGATGCAAAAGAAGATGTAGATGCAGCAGAGAGAAGAATTCTCTCTGCACATATAACTACAGTTTATAAAGATAGTATTAAGCCTCTACCTAGTGGGGTTTATCTAATAACTAATAAAAAAGGTACTGGTAAAGAGATTAAACCTACTAGTGCTGTGTTTGTAATGTACTCTACATTAGATCTAAAAAATGTATATGAGCAAACTAATGTAGAAGAGATTGCAAAAAATGCAGGTGGTTTTTCGTTTGCATCATACTATGGTCCTTCGTTATTTGAATTGGGTACTCTATCTATGATGGGTGGTTTGGAAGAGGCGTTCCTTAGATTGAGAGAGGGTAGCAAAGCAAGAATTATTATTCCTTCATGGGCATCTAAATTAAATTACAAAGGAGCCGATAAGCAACTGTCTAGTCCAAAGGTTTATGACGTAGAGATAATTAAAGTCATTGAAGATTATCCTAAATATGAGATGGACACGCTTCAAAAATTTAGTAACATTCATTACGATGGGCTAGATTCTTTGAAAGCTGGTTTTTATTTTAAATCTATAAAAGAGGGAGCAGGAGATTCCATAAAACCTGGTAATAATATTTCTTATAACTACGTAGGACGTTTGCTAAATGGCTTTGTCTTTGATACAAATATTGAAGATACAGCTAGAAAGTATAGAATATACAGTTCTGAAAAATCTTATATGCCCGCAAACTTAGAAGTTAGCGAAGTTGGTGCAATAGGCTCTTCGGGCTCATCTGTAGTAGATGGCTTTGCAAAGGCTCTACTTAAAATGAAGTATGGCGGAAAGGCAGTTACATTCTTTGGATCTGAATGGGGCT
>CAZHHY010000241.1:699-2014 GCA_964532375.1 uncultured Muribaculaceae bacterium | reverse complement strand
GTACCTATAGTTCTCACTTGCGCAACATGAAAAACATTCTAAAGGAGGCTACCGATAATAGCTTGGTGCTTATAGATGAGTTTGGGGCAGGAACAGAGCCTACTGCAGGTGGTGCAATTGCCGAGGCTATTTTAGAAGAGATAGAGAAGAAGGGCTGCTTTGGCGTAATTACAACTCACTATGGTAATCTTAAGTTCTATGCTAGTGAGAGCAAGGGAGTTATTAATGGTGGAATGCAGTTCGATGTGCAGAACATTATGCCTTTGTTTAAACTGGAAATTGGTACACCAGGTAGTTCATTTGCTTTTGAGTTGGCCAAAAAAATGGGCCTTCCAGAGCAATTGGTTAAGAGTGCCGAGACTAAAGCGGGTACCGAGTTTGTAGATATTGAGAGGCACCTTAAGAAAATTGCCAGGAATAGAAGAGCATTGGAAGAGCGTCTTGCAAAAGTTAAAAATGCCGATAAGACGTTAGAGAACATAACCGATAGATATCAAAAAGAGCTGTTAGACATTCAGCAAGTAAAGAAGCAGATTTTAAGCGAGGCTAAGGCCGAGGCAGCCCAACTGTTGGCAGATGCAAATAAAAAGATAGAGGCAACTATAAAGGGTATTAAAGAGAGCCAGGCCGATAAAGAGAAAACGAAAATTATAAGGAAAGAGCTCTCTTCTTTCGAAAAAACAGTAAAAGAGGCTCCCGAAAGCATGGGCGACGATAAAGTTGCTCGTAAAATGGAACAACTTATTCAAAGAAAAGAGCGAAGCGAAAAAAGGAAGAGAGATAGAGAAAAAACACAAGCAATTACTCCCAACACTAAAAAAACTGCACCGAAGCAGGAGAGCCTCGGCACTATACAAAAAGGCGATAAAGTTAAGGTTAAGGGTAGCCATTTAATGGGCGAGGTTATTCAGATAGACGAGAAGAATGTAAGCTTAGCAATTGGTTCAGTTCTAAGTAAAATGGCACTATCGAAAGTAGAAAGAATTTCTAATAAAGAGTTCTCTAGTGGTGCTGCAAAGGAGATTAAAAGACATTTTTCGGTAACCGAGAGCGAAGATATCTCTAATAGGCGTTTGAACTTTACGCCGAGTTTAGATTTAAGAGGAGATCGTCTAGAGCAGGCCTTAGAGAAGGTGACTCGTTTTATGGACGATGCAATTATGGTGGGAATTGGCGAGGTTAAGATTTTACATGGGAAGGGGAATGGTATTTTAAGGGAAGAGATTCGTAAATATCTTAAATCTATGTGGGGCATTACTGCCTTTAGAGACGAGCACATTGCCCATGGTGGCTCTGGAATAACCATTGTGAATTT
>CAZHHY010000241.1:0-689 GCA_964532375.1 uncultured Muribaculaceae bacterium | reverse complement strand
CTAATGATAATTAAAATGCTTAAACTAGTTACCATTAGATAATTATAGTACTTAAACTAGTTATTATTAGATAATTATAGTACTTAAACTAGTTATTATTAGATAATTATAATACTTAAAAACTTATATAGATGACTATGAGAAAATTATTGACAATTATTTTATTGGTGGGCATAGCTTCTTTACTCTCTTCATGTTCAAAAAATGAGAATAAAGCCAAAGCTAGTGCCGAGACATTTTTATCGCTTTATTTTCAAACTAACTACGAATCTGCCTCGGCTTTGTGTACTCAGGAGTTGGGAAAAGAGCTTCTTGAATCTATGAAGAATATAGAGTCTTTGGAGCCTAGTATAAAGGAGAAAATTATTGAACAAACCTCTAAAATTAAAACAGAAATAGTTACTATTGAAGAATTAGGTAGAGACTCTCTTATGGTAAATTATAAAGTAACTTTGCCTAGTTTCCCAAATGGGATAGATAATAAAATGGTGCTTGTTAAGAGAGAAAAAGAGTGGCTGGTTGCTGGTTTTGGGCAATCTGCTGGCCATAAAGATGAGTAGCCATTTTTCATAATATTAGTAAATATGTTTGCTTCCAAAAAGGTAAATAATATTGCTCCCAAATAAGTAGATAATATCGCTTTCTAATAAGTAAAAAACATTGCTTTCTAATAAGTAAATAATATTGCT
>CAZHHY010000240.1:0-2089 GCA_964532375.1 uncultured Muribaculaceae bacterium | reverse complement strand
GGTTTTGTGGTCCAGTAGATTTCATAGGTGTTAAGGAGAAACATACCAGGGAAGCTATATCTATCAAAGCCTAGAGAGTCAATTAATGTTGTATCTGTTAATATGCTATAAACTTGGGCTGAATCTGCAGATATTTTCTCTGAAATAATTGCAGATAGCTTATTTAAAGTTCTAATATTACCTGCTAAAACTAAATTATGAGGTTCTTGTAAACCCAGTCTAAACATTCTTACAAGATCTTTATTATTTGTTTTGGGCTTTATTCTGTAGCGACCTGGTTTAATGTTGCCATCTAATGCCCATATACAAGACGCTGCTTTAAAGCTAGTTATGTCTTTAATGGCCAAACTATGTTCAAGAATATTTACAAGGGTATCTAAAGAGGTCTCTTCTTGAATGAATACAATAGCACTTGTGTTAGTGGTATTGGGTTTCATTAGCGAAAACCAAGCAATGCCTATAAATAAAACTACAACAAGAGAGAGAATAGATAGTGATATTACAATAGTTTTTCTCATTTTTATCTTAAATTAATTATATCACCATCTGTGATTTTGTCATGTTTGCTCATATTGTTTAGCTTGTATAGCCTAGCCAATCTTATACCATATTTTTGTGATATGGAGTATATTGTCTCTCCTTTTTCGGCAATGTGTTTAGGGAAGTCTTTACTGCCTAAACCTTTTTTCTTCTCTATGTAAACAATAGTATTATTTTCTAATTCAATGTTTTTAGATAGATCATTGAATTTTAATAACTCTCTAGTAAATAACCCAAATTCTTTAGCAATCGATTTGTAGGTATCGCCTTTGCTAGCTATCACACAAGCAACTCCATTCTTTATAAAGAGAGGTCTAGAGAGCGATATAGAGTATAGAGAGCTGGTTTTATCGGGCAAGAGTTGGTTTATAGAGTATACTTCACTAGGAGGTAAGGGCTGTTCTTGAGATGGAGAGTCATAGTTGAAAAGAGAGTACTTCTCTATTATATTAATAAGAAGTTGTGCATAGTTTGGATTGGTTGCATAACCAGCTGCTTTTAGCCCATGTGCCCAACCTTTGTAGTCCTTAATATCTAAGTTGAAAAGTGCGCTATACCTGTCTCGAAAACGAATAAATTGAGAATGATCGTTATAAGACTCTTCGGGTGAATTGTATTTACGAAAACACTCATTTTTTTTGTCGTCGTCGTGATAAATGGTGGCTCCTTTCCAGTCGTGACATTTTATGCCAAAATGATTGTTTGCTTCTTTTGCAAGAGTAGACATACCGTTTCCAGATTCTAAAGAACCTTGAGCTAGTATTATGCTTGCAGGAATAGCATAGCTATTCATCTGTTTTATGGCTATATTTTTGTAGGTTAATATATATGCCTCTGTTGCATCTTTTTGTGCAAGAAGCGTTGTGCATATAAAGGTAATTCCGGTAATCGAAACCAGAATTTTTTTAAAAAAACTCATATCTAAGGTTACTCTATGGGCAAAATTACTAATTTTGTAACAATCTCAAATAAAAAAGAATGAAGCGAAAGAATTTAGTTATTGAATATGACGAATATCTAAATAAAGAGGGTTTGTCAAAAGAAGATACTGTTTTACTCGAAAGAGCTACTCAAGCTGCCCAAAGCGCATATGCTCCATATTCCAACTTTCATGTTGGTGCTGCTCTGCTGTTAAGCAACGGAGAGATTATATGTGCCAGTAATCAAGAAAATGCTGCATATCCATCTGGGCTTTGCGCAGAGAGGGTTGCAATTTTCTATGCTCAAGCAAAGTACCCCACTGCATCTATAGTTTCATTGGCAATTACCTCTTCTGTGAATGGTATATCGAACGATACTCCTACCTACCCATGTGGTGCATGCAGGCAGGTTATGGCAGAGTGTGAACAGAGAGGTGCTACTCCTATGAGGGTAATTATTGGAGGTGAGAAAGTTACACACGTTGTAGAAGGAACAAAATCTCTTTTACCTTTTGTTTTTGACAATCTTCCTAAATAGTTTTTTTACTTTTTGGAAAATTGTATTATCTTTGTGCGGGGTAAGTCATATACGACCAGCTCCCACTGAACTCCCCCAGGGCCGGAAGGCA
>CAZHHY010000239.1:0-2094 GCA_964532375.1 uncultured Muribaculaceae bacterium | reverse complement strand
TTGTGCATATTTAAGAGCATTTGAAAAATCGTTTTTGGCAAAGTAGATTTTTGCTATTTGCAACTTAGCAAAACTGGTAGTAGATTTTTGTTTTGTAATTTCTGATAACTCTAGAGCATTTTCAAAACTTTTGAACGACTTGTCTAATTCAGATAGGTTATAGTAAAGCTCTCCATAATTATGATATATGGCAATCTGAAGTGAAATAATATTCAATTCTTTACTAATCTCAAGCGCTTTGTCAAAAAAATCTATAGATCTTTTATCATTTGTTTCCAGATATATAGATCCAATATTTAGTAACCCACCAGCAATAGTGTGTTTGTCATTTGATTTTTTCGCAAACTCAACGGCTTTATGGTTGTACTCCAGTGCTTTAGTGTAGTTTTTCTGGATGAGATATATACCTCCAATACTAATAAGACTTTTAGCAATTGCATTTGTATCTCTAGTCTCTTCTCTTATTGCTAATCCTTTATGATAGCATTCTAGTGCTAATAAGTAATTACTCTGTGAAGTATAAAGGTTACCTAATGAATTATAGCACATAGCAGCAGAGCTTTTGTCATTAATCGATTCAAACACATTAATTGCTTGAGAATATCCCTTATTGGCTAGGTCTATTTTTCCCATTCGACTGAGTGCACTTGAAAGATTAAAGTAGTACTTACCTAACTCTTGGGTATAGTTATTTTTTCTTGCTATTTCTATAGCTGTGTTATAACATTCAACTGCTATGGAATCTTGGCCTTTGGCATAATATACAGTACCAATAGCATTTGTATACCTAGCTACTCCCTGCATATTTCTAATCTCTTTTGCGAGGTGCAATGCCTCTTTAAATAAAATAATTGACTTTTCGGGATTGCTTTTAGCTATTGAAATTCCTTGCAACCACAAACTTTCGGCTTGTCCTTTTGTGTAATTTAACTCTTTTGAAAGATTATAGCTCTCTATTGCATATTCAAATGACTGGTTTGAGTTGTTGGCATACGTTGTATATGCAATTTTGTTAATCAAATTTACCTTACCAGTATCGTTATTTTTATGATTATCTAGAAGATTTTTAAGGCTATCTAATCTAGAAGTCTGTCCTGAAACAGAGAAAGAGATTAAGGAAAAAAGGACAATATATAAGTTGCCAATATTCGAAATTAGTTGGTGCATAAGAGAGGTTTTTCAAATTGAGTGCAATTATACAGCATTTTTTCTAATTGTTAAACACTACAAGTTGCTATAATGCACATAATAGGACAAAAAGGGGACAAATGTTAATTTTTAATAATCCCCTTTTTGTCTACCCTACTTCTTATAATCCTATAACCATTGTAGCCTATCTTTGACACTGTAAATATTAATTAACTTTTTTAGAATCATGAAAAAACAAATCTTAATTCTCATTGCCTTAACTCTTATTATTTCTAATAATGTTTCGGCTCAAAACAACCACCCATCACTATTTAACAATAATAGCAAACATTTGAGAGTAGGTGTTGGTGCTAACTCTTTTGGTATACCAATTGAAATTTCTTACGATAGAGGGTTTAAACAGACACTTTTTGGAGTTGAGAAACTAAATTTAGGACTTGGAGGATATTTAGGATATTATGGTTATAAAGATAAAATAGGCGTGTGGACAGACGGAGCTGAATTTGGGTATAAGTATTCTCACATTGTTATAGGAGCAAGAGGGCTCTTTCATTATCCACTAATACCTAAAATTGACACTTATGCTGGATTGATGTTAGGTTATAATATTGCCAGTGCTAATTTTTATGGGAATGGCATAGACCCAGGTAATGCTTCGGCTGGTGGATTATCTTTTGGTGGTGTTATTGGAGCTCGTTACCAGTTCAACACTAAGTGGGGGATGTATGCCGAGGCGGGATACTCTATATCTTATTTAAGTGTGGGAATGGTTTATAGTTTATAAATAGGAAATAGCTCTCCCAAAGTTTTATATAGACTTGGGAGAGCTTTGTTTATTGATATCATTGGGTAAAGGCAGTTACCGATTACAGCTACCCGATGAAATGGTATCTATATTAAATTTCAATTCTAGTATGGTACGATTGATAGGTGAATAAGCCCCCC
>CAZHHY010000238.1:0-2133 GCA_964532375.1 uncultured Muribaculaceae bacterium | reverse complement strand
TTCAATCTCTTCTAGTGTGCTTAGTGGGACTTGATCTACCAAAAGGATGTTAACATCTACGGTTTTTGTATTCTTAACTGTTATTTTCCAACTAATCTCTTCTTCTTGTTTGCTTCCAATAAATTGCTTTGTTGTGAATCCTTTTACCTTTTCGCGTTTAATAGAAATGCTTTTGTCTCTGCCTAGCGATAGCTCTAAAGTATCTTTAGCAGAATCCATCTCTAAAAATGTTTTACCTACAAATGTGCCTTCGAAGAAGATATTGGCCTCTCCGTTAAGAAGATTGTATTTCTCCCATTCTGTAACTCTTGCAATTAAAAATGCGTCTTTATCTAGTTTAGGTATAGAGTAATATTGATAGCTAGCAGGAAGCTCTATAATGCTCATATCTACTATGTACTCCTTTCCATCTGAATTTATAGTATATGGCGTTCCTATCTCAAATTCAATTGTAGTTTGATTTTCTATAGATATTGTGGGAGCAGCCGAATAAGCAAGCTCTTCATTCATTTTTAAATCTACATTGTCATTTGCTTGTACTCCTCCAACTCTCATTTGAAGATTTTTGCTTAGGGCATTAACTGGCACTGGCCTTGGATATCTTAAATAGTATGGGTACAGTATTGGAGCAGCCCCAGAAAGGTTAGGGTTTGCCGAGGAAAAGCGGAGTTTAACATTTTTCCAATTTTCTTGTGTGTTTTGAGTTACGTTTGCCTTATACGCAATTTTTATAGGTTCGTTAATGCTTTGTGCACGAATGTCATATGAAGGAGACCAACCTGCGTTGTCTACCACATAGGTGAGTTCTAAATTGTATATAGTTGCAGTGGGTGATTGTATTTTAATAAAGATCTCTCCCGAAGGTATGTTTTTATCTTGCATCCACTCTTGAATTTGTCTCTTTAATGAGTCTTCTTGTTCAGATAATTTTTTGATTACTTTGTTTTTTTCTATCTCTTTTAATTTAAACCCTGTAAGAGTTTTTCCATAATAATCTGCTACTTGTTGCAGTGCTGCAATGTTAAGTGTGGTATTCTCTCCTGCTACTTTTCTATTTGCTTGCAAGAAATTTATTTGGTTGAGAACAATACTTAGATGAGTATTTTCTAGTGTTAATTGTTCCTGAACCTGCTCTAATTTGTTTTTTAAATTCTCTAACTCTAGATTGCTTTCTGTTTTTGCCAAATAATTTAGTTCGTAATTTACTGAAAGGATTGTTAATCCTTTATTTGCACGAACTTGAATGCTGTTTTGGTTAATGTATGGTGAAAGCATTTCCAGCTTGAGAATATTTTCACCAGCAGGGATTTGCACATTCACTTTGCGAAGGACTTGTGCACCAGATAAAAACAGAGTTACCTCTGATGCTTCTGATTTGACAGATTTAATGTTAAGTGTTTCAGTTGCTACACTACTTGTAATAGCTGCAATACTTGTTGTACGCACTAGACTGTTTTGAGCAATTAAATTTCCTTTTAGCGCAAAAACTGCACTCATGGCTATTATTATAAACTTTGCTTTCATATGATCTAACAATTTCAAGATTTATCTATTTGGTTTTATTGTTTCTGTTTCCACCTCAAATATAAGCAAAAACAAAAAAGCGGCAAAAATTGCACATAAAGCATTTGCAGAAAAGAAGAGTTTAAAAACTTCAGCTGTAGAGTTAGGCTTTGTAACAGGCGAGCAGTTCGATAAGTGGGTAGTTCCAGAAGAAATGACAGCTCCTACACCTAGGCCCAATAGTTAGGGAATTTTTAATAACTGATGGGCAAATATAAAAAGCTATAGAGAATCGATAAATTTTTGCAGCTTATTTTCATAATTTTCTCTTGCCAAATAAAGAAAGAATAACCCCAAGGGCTGCAATGCCAAAGCTAATAATGACTGGAGTCCAATCTGCTTTACTCACTGCAATGTTTAATCCAAGAAAATGGAAGCTATCTGTATCATTCATAGCTTTATAAAAGTAACCTGTAAATGTAAAGAAAATGTTACATAATCTGGGTTTAAAATTACATCTTTCACACATTGCTGCGTTTACCATAAAATATATGCTTTTTGATTACTTATCCATTCTGTACCAGTGGAAAAATTCTTATCTTTACTGTTTATAATTATTGTTGAAATTTT
>CAZHHY010000237.1:0-2161 GCA_964532375.1 uncultured Muribaculaceae bacterium | reverse complement strand
TCATTTATAATAGATAAGTTACAAAGAGAGAAAGTTAATAAAAAGAGAGCTGTCTAATTTATGACAGCTCTCGTTATTAGATAACAATATAAAGATCTATTTGTACTCTTTGATTGCTGCCTGTGCTGCTGCAAGTCTTGCGATTGGCACTCTAAAAGGAGAGCATGAAACATAGTTCATACCAACTTTATGGCAGAATTCAACAGAATCTGGATCTCCACCGTGCTCACCACAAATACCAATTTTAAGTTTGCCATTTGTGTTGCGGCCACCTTTTATAGCCATCTCTATAAGCTTACCTACTGTAGCTTGGTCTAGAGATTGGAAAGGATCGAAAGGAAGGATCTTGTGAGTAAGATAGTCATTCATAAAGCCTCCTATATCGTCTCTTGAGAAACCATATGTCATTTGGGTAAGGTCGTTAGTACCAAATGAGAAGAATTGAGCTGTTTGTGCCATCTCGTCTGCCAACATAGCTGCTCTTGGAATCTCTATCATTGTACCATATAGGTAAGAGAGTTTAACTCCAAATTTCTTTTCTACTTCGGCTTGAACTCTATCGCAAATAGCTCTTTGATGATCTAACTCTTTAGCAGAAATTGTAACAGGAACCATCAGTTCTGGCTGTGGTTCGAAACCCTCTTTCATTAGTTCTGCTGTAGCTTCAAAAATTGCTCTCACTTGAGCTTCTGTAATCTCTGGATAGGTTACACCTAAACGAACTCCGCGGTGACCCATCATTGGGTTAACCTCGTGAAGAGCTTCTCCTCTTTCGCGGATATCTTCTATAGAGATATTAAGTTCTTTAGCTAGCTCTGCTTGTTTCTCTTGTGTTTGTGGAACGAACTCATGCAAAGGTGGGTCTAGTAAACGGAAAGTCACCGGTTTGCCGTTCATTACTTTCAGAGTTCCTTTAACGGTATCTTTAATGAATGGCTCAAGTTCTGCCAATGCTTTTACTCTCTCTTCTACGTTCTTAGATAGAATTACTTTACGAAGCTTAGCAAGAGGTTGCTCGGAATTAACACCATAGAACATATGCTCTATACGGAATAGACCAATGCCCTCGGCACCGAAGTTAATAGCGTTTAATGCATCTTCTGGAGTATCGGCATTTGTGCGTACACCTAGAACACGATATTTGTCTACAATAGACATGTACTCTACAAATCTTAGATTTTCTGAAGCATCCATAGTGTCAATGGCGCTATCATATACAAAACCTTTACTTCCATTAAGGCTAAATACATCACCCTCTTTGTAGGTTTTGCCATTAATGGTAACTGTTTTTGCTTTAGCGTTAATCTTTAAAGCATCGCAACCTACTATACAGCATTTTCCCCAACCACGGGCAACAAGTGCAGCGTGAGAGGTCATACCACCGCGAGCGGTAAGTAAGCCATCGGCTGCACGCATTCCTTCTACATCTTCTGGGTTAGTCTCTTCACGAACTAAAATTACTTTTGCACCCTTTTCTACTGCTGCAACTGCATCTTCTGCTGTGAAAACAATTGAACCAACAGAGCCACCAGGACCTGCAGGAAGGCCTTTAGCAATTACGTTTGCTCTGGCTTCCGATTTAGGGTCTAGAATTGGGTGAAGAAGTTCGTCTAGCTGAATAGGAGCAACACGCATTACTGCAGTTTTTTCATCTATACGGCCTTCATGTAGCATATCCATTGCCATGTTTAGAGCTGCAAGCCCGGTTCTTTTACCAACACGGCATTGTAGCATCCATAGCTTGCCATTTTGAATGGTAAATTCAATGTCTTGCATATCTGCAAAGTGATCTTCAAGACCTTGTTGAATCGCATAAAGCTCTTTATATGCTGCTGGCATTGCAGTTTCTAAAGAGGGAAGGTGTTTATTTTGATCGTTTTTAGTAGCTTCGTTAAGTGGATTTGGTGTACGGATACCCGCAACCACGTCTTCTCCTTGTGCATTTACAAGCCACTCGCCATAGAATTTATTCTCGCCTGTTGCAGGGTTTCTAGAGAAAGCAACTCCTGTTGCAGAGTTGTCTCCCATGTTTCCAAATACCATTGCTTGAACGGTAACAGCTGTTCCCCACTCGTCTGGAATACTTTCAATTCTTCTGTAAGAGACAGCTCTTTTGCCATTCCAAGACTTTAATACAGCGCCAATACTTCCCCATAGTTGC
>CAZHHY010000236.1:0-2174 GCA_964532375.1 uncultured Muribaculaceae bacterium | reverse complement strand
ATGATAGTTTCTCATGTACTCTTCAATTGCTAAATAACCAACGGATCCGTGAGGGTCTAAAAGGTATTGGTAATGTGAGTTCACTCTTTTAATAGCCTCTATTGTTTGTTGGTTAGAGTATGAACGGCTAAATAGTACTTCAATTGCTTTACTGTGTTTATTCTCTACAATTTCCATTACTCGCTCGAAATTACTAGGATAACCAACGTCCATTGCGTTGGATACTGTTTGTATAGATGGTGCAGGAGTAAATAGGCCGGTTTCAAGATAATGTGCTAGAACTCGATTAGAATTTAGAGCAGCAATAAATTTCTTCACGGGCAAACCCATCTCTTTAGCGATTAACCCACCCGTTAGATTACCTAAGTTACCACTCGGCACAGAAAAAACAATGTTGTTACATTTAGAGTTTTTGTCTAGAATCTTCGATAAACGTGAATATGCATAGTGATAATAGAAAGATTGAGGGAGAAGTCTAGCTATATTTATTGAGTTTGCCGAGGTTAGATTTAATTTGTTAGTTAATACAGAATCGGCAAAGGCTTCCTTAACAAGTTTCTGACAATCGTCGAATGTTCCGCTAATCTCTAGTGCTGTAATATTAGCTCCAAGTGTTGTAAGTTGTTGCTCTTGAATCTTACTAACTTTTCCAGAAGGATATAGTAAAACAACCTTAATCCCGGGGGCATTTAAAAATCCATTTGCTACAGCACTACCTGTATCTCCCGATGTTGCCACTAGAATAACTCTGTTTTCTTGATTTTTAACACCAATGTGAGATAAGATGCCTGCCATAAAACGAGCTCCTATATCCTTAAAAGCAAGAGTAGGCCCGTGAAATAGCTCTAAAACATGAATGTTGTTATATATCTGCTTTAATGGCAAATCGAAATTGAAAGCATTATCTACTATATCTCTTAGAGAGCTAGAGTCAATCTCGCCTTTGAGTAGCCTATTTGCAATTACTAATGATAGCTCTGGAAATGACATGCTTTGAGCATCTATGAAAAAACTAGGAGGCATAATAGGCAATGAGTGTGGCATAAATAGGCCGCCACTCTGTGGTATCCCTTTAAGCACTGCTTGGACAAAAGAGGCTCTCTCATTGCTATTTTTAGTACTGTAAAGTATCATAAAGCTAAATTATTTTGAGTAGAGCACCCTAGGGCCTAGTTTATTAATAGGAGAGAGATATAACTCACCATTAAGATTCTGTTTTAATAGCTCCTTCAACATTGTATCACCAACTTTTTGAGCAATCTCTTGCCCGTTAGAAAGCGCAAACATAGAGGGGCCTGCTCCCGATATATTGCAGCCCAAAGCACCCGAGTTTAGTGCTGCTTGTTGAATTTGGTAATATCCTGGTATTAGAATAGCCCTATAGGGTTCTACAACCACATCTTTTATAGATCTACCAATAAGTGAGTAGTCGTTTGTTAGAAGACCCGCAACTAATCCCGAACAATTACCCCATTGTGTAATAGCCTTAGAGAGTGGTATCTCTTTAGGTAATATTTCACGAGCTGTTTTTGTTGAAATTTCAATATTAGGGTATAGTATGGTGCAATATAAATTGGCTGGACATTCAATTTTAATAATATCTAAAGGGTTGTAATCTCTAATAAGAGTGAAACCGCCGTAAAGAGAGGGAGCAACATTATCGGCATGTATTGAACCACTTGCAATAAGTTCGCCTTCAAGCGCAAAAGGGAGCAACTCATATGGCGTGAGGTTGAGTTCTAGTAAATGGTTCATTGCAAATGTAGCTGCTACAGCACTGGCAGCGCTAGACCCTAATCCACTGCCAAAGGGCATTTTTTTGTGAATTTCAATTTCAATTCCAATTGAAGGTGCAAATTTTTTAAGCATAGATATTACTGGGGCGCCAGCTGTGTTTAGTTCTGGAGTGTATGGTAGTCTCTCGTTATCTCCTGTTATTAAAGAGATTTTAACTCCGCTACTGTTAGAAACCCTTAAGAGAATTTCGTCTCCAGGCTCTTCAATAGCAAAACCCATAATATCAAACCCACAACCAATGTTAGACACAGTTGCAGAAGCAAATACTCTAACCTCTTTTAGCATAATTTCTATACTTGTGTATACTCTCTATCTTGCTGTACTCTATCTTGCTGTACTCTATCTTGCTGTACTCTATCTTGCTGTACTCTATCTTG
>CAZHHY010000235.1:0-2201 GCA_964532375.1 uncultured Muribaculaceae bacterium | reverse complement strand
AATTGAGCTTTTCGATTATAATTTTAGAGTTGGCCAAGAGTCTGCAATGGCAGTAGACAACACTATACCAGATGGCCTTGTTTATAGAATTCAACTTTTTGCAGTTGTAGCCAAAAATAAGAACTTAAATACGTTTAAGGGAATACGCCCAATATTTGAAGGACAAAACTCTGCTGGGCGTTGGATTTATTATGCTGGTCAATTTTATAATTATCAATCTGCTTCCGAGGCACTTACAGTAGTTAGACGGTCGGGGTTCCCTTCTGCAATTTTAACTGCTTTCAACAATGGTAAGACAGTATCTCTAAAAAATGCAAGAGTGATAGAGAAAGAGCAGGTTGGCGAAATAACCTTCCAAGTTAAAGCTGCTGGCTATCCTGCTGGCATTCCACAACCTGTACTAAATCTAATAAGAGAGAATACCGATAAAGATATCGCAAAAAAAGTAGTTAGCGGCCGAGATATTTACTATATTGGTCCTTTCAATACTAAGCAAGAGGCAGAGCAAATTATGTTTTTGCTAAATAGCATTGGATCAGACGAGGTGTCTGTTATCGAAACCGAAAAAGTACAAGAAATTAAAGCATCCGAGGCTGAAACCTCGGCAACCGAAGAGATCAAAACAGAAACAGAGACAGCGACAGAAACCAAAGAGACCCAAGAGGAGAACACTTAAAAATAATAATATGGCACTAATAATAACGCTTATAGCAATTGGAATAGTATTGCTGGCAATAGAGCTCCTCATAACACCTGGGTTTGGATTACCTGGAATTCTTGGAATATCTTCAATAATTGGGGCAGTAGTCCTTTCATTCATAAACTTTGGGTCTATTATAGGGCTTATCGTTCTAGGAGTAGTAATATTAGTACTATCTACATGTACATTTCTGCTCCTACGTTCCGATACTTGGAAAAACATCTCTCTCAAAGAGAGCATCAGCTCTAAGTCAGACACTTCCCCACTAGAGAAAGGCCTATCTATAGGAACAAAAGGTGTAACCATAAGTAGGCTTGCACCATCTGGCAAAGCTAGGTTCGAAGGGCACGACACAGAGGTTTGGTCTCAATCTGGAATGATAGACAATGGCACTCCCATAGAAATTGTAGATGTAGATGGCAGTAAAATAACTGTTAGGCAGTTTTAATTAACTTTAACTAACCAAGTTTGAGCAAAAATATCTCAACTAAATTAGAGCCTGCAAGTTTAATTAACTAAATTTACATATATTTTTTACGAGCATCATTAAATTAAACATATAAAAACTACCTATAAACAAACAATTAGCACATGGAAAGTATTACCGTTTTCTTGGTATGGATAGGAATATCCCTTGTGGGACTCACAATATTATTGTGGTTCTTTCCTGTAACCCTATGGTTCCAGGCACAAATCTCAGGAGTAAAGATGTCTCTGCTACAGCTAGTACTCATGCGTTGGAGGAAAGTCCCTCCCGGAATTATTGTTATGGCAATGATTACAGGAACCAAAGCCGGGCTAGAACTCAATGCCAACGAGCTTGAGGCTCACTACCTCGCAAAAGGCAATGTACCAAAAGTAGTGAACGCCTTAATTTCTGCAGACAAAGCCAACATTTCGCTTAATTTCAAAATGGCTGCGGCAATAGATCTTGCAGGCCGAGACGTTTTCGAAGCAGTACAAATGTCTGTAAATCCCAAAGTAATTAATACCCCACCAGTAACAGCAGTTGCAAAGGATGGTATTCAATTAATAGCTAAGGCTAGAGTAACTGTTCGCGCAAACATTAGACAACTAGTTGGTGGAGCCGGCGAAGAGACAGTTCTTGCACGTGTAGGTGAAGGAATTGTATCTAGTATTGGTTCGGCAGAATCGCACAAAAGCGTATTAGAAAACCCAGATTCAATCTCTAAGGTTGTTCTAAACAAAGGCTTAGATGCCGGAACAGCATTTGAAATTCTCTCTATTGACATTGCCGATATAGACATAGGGCGAAACATTGGAGCCGTTCTTCAAATGGACCAAGCCAATGCCGATAAAAACATTGCTCAAGCACGTGCCGAAGAAAAACGCGCAATGGCTGTAGCTCTAGAACAAGAGATGAAAGCCAAAGCACAAGAAGCCCGCGCCAAAGTAATTGAGGCAGAAGCTCAAATTCCACTAGCAATGGCAGAAGCATTCCGCTCTGGCAACATGGGTATAATGGACTATTACAAGTTCC
>CAZHHY010000234.1:0-2230 GCA_964532375.1 uncultured Muribaculaceae bacterium | reverse complement strand
TCCAATTGTAAAAATTATTCCCGATAATACTTTTTACACTCAGGTTAAATTGGAAGATTGCGCCGAGATAGTAAGAGAGCACATCCTTAAAGGAAGAAAAGTGAGTAGGCTTCTTTATGAAGATCCCGAAACCAAAAAGCACATAGAAGATTCTAAGCATATGGGCTTTTATCAAAAACAACTTAGGATTGCATTAAGGAATTGTGGGTTTATAGATCCAGAAAACATTAATGAATACATTGCTAGAGATGGATATGCTGGTATTGCAAAGATTTTGGGAGAGATGTCTCCTGCAGAGGCAATAGACATTCTTAAAAAATCTGGTCTTCGTGGTAGAGGTGGTGGAGGGTTCCCTACTGGAATTAAGTGGGAAATTGCTTCGAAAAACAATGCAGATCAAAAATATGTGGTTTGTAATGCCGACGAGGGAGACCCAGGCGCATTTATGGACCGCTCAATTCTTGAGGGAGACCCTCATTCGGTTATTGAGGCAATGGCAATTTGTGGTTACTGCATAGGTGCTACAAAGGGCTTAGTTTATATTCGTGCAGAGTATCCTTTGGCAATTAAACGGTTAGAGATAGCTCTTAAACAAGCTAGAGAATATGGGCTTTTAGGTAAAGATATTATGGGCACTGGTCTCAATTTTGATATTGAACTAAAATTTGGTGCAGGTGCTTTTGTTTGTGGCGAAGAGACTGCTCTTATTCACTCCATGGAAGGCCAGCGTGGTGAACCTACAGTTAAACCACCATTCCCTGCCGAAAAGGGGTATTTAGGAAAGCCTACTAACGTAAACAACGTAGAGACTCTTGCAAATATTCCTGTTATATTTACTAAAGGTGCCGATTGGTTCTCTAAAATTGGTTCCCCAAAATCTACAGGTACAAAAGTATTTGCACTAGCTGGTAAAATTAATAATGTTGGTCTTATAGAAGTTCCAATGGGAATTACTTTAAGAGAGATTATTTTTGAAATTGGAGGAGGCATTAAAAACGGCAAAAAATTCAAAGCAGTGCAAACAGGTGGCCCTTCTGGTGGTTGCTTAACAGAGAAGCACTTAGATACACCTATAGATTTTGACAATCTTTTGGCTGCCGGCTCAATGATGGGTTCTGGTGGTATGATTGTATTGGACGAAGACGACTGTATGGTTGCTATTGCAAAATTCTATTTGGAGTT
This sequence comes from uncultured Muribaculaceae bacterium, assembly GCA_964532375.1. Classification (GTDB taxonomy): domain Bacteria; phylum Bacteroidota; class Bacteroidia; order Bacteroidales; family UBA932; genus Bact-08. Next base: position 1,048 of record CAZHHY010000234.1, on the reverse strand, counting down.
TACAGTAGAAGAATCTTGTGGAAAATGTGCTCCTTGCCGTGTTGGTAATAAGAGGTTGCACGAAATTCTTGAGAAAATTTGTGCTGGAAAAGGTACCGAAGAAGATCTTGATTATTTGCACAACTTGAGCAGGGTAATTAAAGATACATCTCTTTGTGGATTAGGGCAAACTTCTCAAAACCCGGTACTTTCTACTTTGGAGCATTTCTACGATGAGTATCTTTCTCATGTGAGAGAAAGAGTCTGTGTTGCAGGTAGCTGTAGGGCCCTTAAGCTTTATACTATTATTGCAGACAAATGTACAGGATGTACTGCCTGTACAAGAGCTTGTCCTGTAGATGCAATTACAGGAGAGAAACGTCAACCACACGTAATTGATGCAGACAAATGCATTAGATGCGGTGCCTGTTACGATAAGTGTAAATTTTCAGCTATTCATGTTCAATAATCCACTTCTATGGAAAAGATAAAAATAACTATAGATAATATAGAGGTAGAAGTAGATAAAGGTACTACTATCTACAAAGCGGCAAAGCAAGTAGGGATTGATATACCTGTTCTTTGTTATATGAATCTAGAACACTTAAAAATAGAAAACCGCCCTGGTGGTTGTCGTATTTGTGTTGTAGAGGTAGAAGGGCGCAGAAATTTGGCTCCTTCTTGTTCAACTGAGTGTACACCTGGAATGGTTGTGAAAACACACTCAATTAGAGTTTTAAATGCTCGTAAAACAGTACTTGAATTAATTCTTTCAGATCACCCTGCTGCTTGTTTAACTTGCTCTTCTTCTGGCCAGTGTGATCTTCAAGTTTTGGCTCAGAAATTGGGTATAAGAGAGATTCATGCTGTAGAGAATGCAATGGTTTCTACTTATAGAAAAGACTGTTCTCCTGCTCTTAACAGAGATATGGATAAGTGTATTATGTGCCGTCGCTGCGAAACAGTTTGTAATGATGTTCAAACAGTGGGTGCCCTAAGCGCTGTTAATAGAGGCTTTATGTCTGTTGTTGCTACAGCTTTTGAGCAGGACTTGATTGATTCAACATGT
>CAZHHY010000233.1:0-2265 GCA_964532375.1 uncultured Muribaculaceae bacterium | reverse complement strand
TGTTCAATAGTTATGTTTTTTACTCTTTTGTCGCTAAATTGAGAAAATGTAGGCCTATTTAAATGACCTCCTGAACCAAAAATCTTATCGTCTAAAGATAATTTACCCTCCTCAATAAGCTTCATTATTGCTACTGCTGTTATGAGCTTAGAGAGCGACGCTATTCTAAATATATGTTTTACCTCTGTCTCTACACTTTGCTCTTGGTCTGCCCAACCATATCCTTTTGCGTAGATAAGCTTCTCGTCTTTCATAATTGCAAGAGAGGCGCCTTTAATCTCCCACTGTCTCATAAAATTCTCTATTTGAGCATCTAATTTTGCAGTTGAAGGCATATTTGAAAGCTCATTTGAGAGTAAATGATTTATTGCAATAGGAACTTCGTCGGCTAAAGACTCTCCGTTTTCAGAGTGTAGATCGGAATATTCTCTAAAACCGAAGAAAAGGAGAGTTGCAAAGAGTATAGCTGTAAGGAGCAGATATTTATATGTGGGTTTGTTGGTTTTCTTTCTTTTCATGCCCCAAATTTATAAAAAGAGAATGAAAATCTGAAGTTTTTCGCTTGAATCGGGTAATAAAAAGTATAGAAGCAGTTAGAAGACCAACCGCAAAACCACTCATGAGCCCCATCTCTCCCCACTTAAAAACAAACCCTGCAACATATGCAAAAGGAATAGATACTCCAATGTAAGATATTGCAGCATAAACCATTGTTCTGTTTACATCCATTATTCCCCGTAGCGCCCCCAATGCGGTTACTTGTAGCCCATCGAACAGTTCAAAAAAAGCTACTACAATAAATATTTTACCGCTAATTGCAATAACCTCGGGCGAAGAGGTAAAGAGCATAGCAATTTGTTCTCCCAAAAAGAGAAAGATGAGCCCAGCTATTGACATTATTACTAGCGAAATATGCATCCCAACAAAGCCATACTTTCTTACATTGGCCAGGTTTTTCTCTCCATAGGCATGGCTTACAAGTATTGTAGAGGCGGCAGCAATGCCATTGGTTACCATAAATGTTAAGCTAATCATGGTTTGTACTATTTGGTTTGCAGCCAAAGATTTAGTTCCCATCCATCCCATCATAATAGTAATCATACTTAAAGAGAAAAATTCCAGAGACATTTGCCCAGAAATAGGAAGCCCCATCTTAATTAGTTCTACCTGTTTTTGAATTGAAAAATGGGCTTTTCTAAAAAAGTGAAAATATTTCTTGTATAGGTAATTCCTACTCATTGCAAACCAAAAGGCAATAGGCATAAACAGCCTAGATATTAGTGTGGCTAGGCCAGCTCCATCTATACCCATTTTTGGGAAACCAAATTTGCCAAAAATAAGTAGGTAGTTAAGAACTATGTTTATAGCAATGGCCAACAGAGTTATATTCATAGAGATCTTTGTATTGCCTGTGCCTTCCATAAATTGTTTAAAGGCCAGAAACACCATGAACGGTATAATAGAAAGTGCTATAAGTGAGTAATATGTACCTGTAATATCTAGCACATCTTTAGGTTGACCTATTATGTACAAAAAGGGAAGTAGTAAAAAAAGTAATAGCGTTAGTATAAGCGAGGCTATAAGATTTACTAAAAGAGAGTTCTGGAAGTAAATTGCAACTTTTTTAAAATTATTTCTGGCCCAGAAATTACCCGAGATAGGAGTAAGCCCTAAAGAGAGACCAATTCCAAACACAAGAACATTCATTACTATTGTGCCTGCTAGCGAGACTGCTGCCAACTGTGTTGCGCCAAGGCGCCCTGTCATAACACTATCGGCAACCTGTACCAACGCTTGCCCTGCAAATGAGAGTATTACAGGTATTGCAATATTAATGTTTTTTAAATAGTATTTTTGGCCAAGTAAGATCATTAGAGTTTTTTAAGTTGTTTGCGAAATTGACCTGGCGTTATTCCAGCCTCTTTTGTTAGGGACTTTATGTAGAGATAAAAAAGAGGAAATACAGAAAGATTTGCAAAAGTATAGATAGGATCTATTACTGCATACAGGGTATAGTTTTTAGAGAAATATAGTGCATGGGCAGCATAGAGTAGAGCTGAGACTGTCATGAAAAGAGCTAGCATTTTTTTTGGAGTACCCGCGTTTTTAGCTCCTAACCAAAGCGTCACAGCCCAGAAGAACGTTACAAAAAATGGTACAATAAGTACAATGTCTTTATTCATGCAATATTATTTGAACAGGCTAAAGATAACTAAAGTTTCCCACATAGATAAATCTTCAAAACTGGCGGGATGTGTAAAGTAT
>CAZHHY010000232.1:0-2276 GCA_964532375.1 uncultured Muribaculaceae bacterium | reverse complement strand
ATTCTAACTCTTTTAATTATTCTGGCAAGTTTTGAATATAAAACTTATGAGAAGAGTACTTCTACCCTATCCAGCGATAACGTAGTTATAATTGAGGAAGAGATGATTCCTATTACAAATGAGACTCCGCCCCCACCACCGGAAATGCCTAAAATTCCAGTAGTCTCAGATGATATTATTATTGTAGACGACGATGTTGTAATTAAGACAGATCTCAGAATTAATACAGAGGATGATAGAAACCTTGGTGTAGAGATTAGAGAATATGTAGAAGGAAGGAAAGAAGAGGTTGTAGAAGAAGAAGATATACCATTTGTAATGGTAGAGGAAAAACCTAAATTCAAAGGTGGAGACGAGAACGCATTTACAAAATGGGTTGCAGAGAGGCTTGTATACCCAGAAATTGCTAAAGAAAACAGCGTTCAAGGTCGCGTAATTCTTCAGTTCCGTGTAAATACAGACGGAAGCGTAGATAACGTTAAAGTAGTAAGGGGAGTAGACCCTTCATTAGATAAAGAGGCAGTAAGAGTTGTTGCTTCTTCACCTAAATGGACTCCTGGCCGCCAAAGAAATAAAGCAGTGAGAGTTGTATATACTTTCCCTGTTATATTCCAGCTTAGATAACAAATTTGACAAACAAGATATAAAGGCTGCCTCGAAAGAAGCGGTCTTTTTTATATGAATGATATGGAGAAAACAGTATTAGTGGGTGTTGCAGGTCCTAAGGACGATGATCTCAAAATAAAAGATAATTTAGCCGAGCTAGAATTTCTTGCCGAAACAGCAGGGGCAGAAACACTTAAGATCTTTATCCAAAATCTTCCTACTCCAAATTCGAAAACATATATTGGGAAAGGTAAGCTAGAAGAGGTTAAGAAATTTATAGAGGAGAATGAAGTAACATTAGTAATTTTCGATGATGAATTGACTCCCTCGCAACTAAGAAATATTGAAACAGAACTTGAGTGTAGAATCTTAGATAGAAACTATCTAATTCTTGATATATTCGCACAAAGAGCCAAAACAGCATATGCAAAAACACAAGTAGAACTTGCTCAATACCAGTATTTATTACCTAGGCTTGTTGGTATGTGGACACACTTAGAGAGGCAAAAGGGTGGTATTGGAATGAGAGGCCCTGGCGAGAGACAAATTGAGACAGACCGCCGTATAATTCTAGATAAAATAAGCAAATTGAAAGAAGAGCTTAAGAAGATAGATAAACAGATGGTCTCCCAAAGAGGCAACCGAGGCTCTCTTGTAAGAATTTCTCTTGTTGGCTACACAAACGTTGGCAAAAGTACAATCATGAATATGCTAGCTAAAAGTGAGGTCTTTGCAGAAAATAAACTCTTTGCTACATTAGATACAACAGTAAGGAAAGTAGTTATAGAGAATGTCCCATTCCTTTTAAGCGATACAGTGGGTTTCATTAAGAAACTACCACATCAACTTGTTGAGTCCTTTAAAAGCACGCTAGACGAGGTTAGAGAGTCTGATATCTTAATGCACGTAGTAGACATTTCACATCCAAATTTTGAAGACCACATTGCTGTAGTAAATAAAACTCTAGAAGAAATTGGAGCTAAGGACAAACCAACCTTCTTAGTATTCAATAAAATAGATGCTTTTAATTATGTAGAGCAAGACGAGTTCGACTTTAATAAGAAAAGCAGAGAAAATATAAGTTTAGATGAACTTAAAAGTAGTTGGATGAGCAAAAAACACTCACCATCTATTTTTATATCGGCAAAAGAGAAGACAAATTTAGATAAGCTAAGAAACGATATTTACAAAATGGTTGCCGAAATTCATGCAGGGCGCTACCCTTTCGACACATTTCTTTGGTAACTATTTTAGTCCTTTCGCTTTTTTAATCTCTTTAACAACTCTATCTACTGGAAGCTGGTAAACAGTTTTTCCTTTGAAGCCAGTAGTTGTTTCAGACATAAATAGTGAATTTATTAAGGCCTCTTCGGTAGCCTCTATAGTAGCAAGAAACAGGGCAGACATCGAATTGTTGTGAAGCTCTTTCGGTTCATAAATAGCAGTAGATTCATCTATTAGATTCTCTTTAGCAACAGACATTGCTATTACATAATCTCCACTTCCGTTAGAAGCAATACCGCCAGTTTTGGCAATTCCCATCATTGCTCTTTTAGCTACTCGTTCTAGGTTTCTTGATGTAATTGGGGCATCTGTTATTATCACCATCATATTAAAACCATCGGCAGTAATATCTACGTGCTTTTTAAAGTCATATTGGCCCAATATTT
>CAZHHY010000231.1:0-2328 GCA_964532375.1 uncultured Muribaculaceae bacterium | reverse complement strand
CTTTTCTGATAATTAACTAGTTATCGCACACCTATTACTGTAGGCATAGTTTTTGTGGAAAATAGTACAAAAAGCGAATTTTCAATCTGCCGGGGGTGCTCAACAGAGGTTGATTGGTAAATATAATCTAGTCTTTCGTAGATGGTTGCACTAGGAGCATAAAGTTAAAGCCCCCGGTTTTTTCTTACCGGTTATTTTTGTAATATTGTTTGTTTTTATACTCTAATGCCGGAATCTCATTCAATAATAGATATAATCCTTTTTGCCATAGTTATTATTTTAATAGCTGTAGTTTACCCAACAACTGGATATCTTCAGAATAAACGCTTTAAAAATAATTTTCCAACAACAAATTATAATAAAATTGAGTGGTACAAAGCATCTATAATATGGAGTTGGATACCCACCCTTATTATTATTCCCATATTTCTACTTAGCGGGCACTCGCTCAAAGAACTTGGCTTTGTTTTACCCTCGGCACATATTAACAATGCCCCTCCTACTCTTTTCTACATTGCTTTATGTATGAGTGCACTCTATTTTGCATACAATATGTACTGCATGGTCTCTTTCCGCATTAGCGAAAGCGTAAGAGCCCACCATTCCCAAAAAATATCTTATTTAATAAAATCAATTCTTCCGGTTACTGCAAAAGAGAAACAAATGTGGGTACTCCTCTCTATTACAGCTGGAATTACAGAAGAAATTTTATACCGAGGTTACCTTTTCTTTGTGCTGTTCTTGATGTTTGGAAAGATTCACCCAGCTTTGGTTATTGGAGCCTCTTCTCTCCTTTTTGCAATAGGACATATATATCAAGGGAAAGAAGTTATAAAGCCTGCACTAGCAGGGCTGTTTCTGTGCTTTATATTTTATTTTACTGGATCTTTGTATGTTGTGATTATTCTTCACATTTTTCAAGACCTTGTAGCAAAGGATTTACTTAAAGAAGAGTGATACTTCTCTTTTTTTTTAACTTTGCTATAGGCTCAACTGTTATTGTTACAGTTCTATTATTATTCTAAAATAGATTAAGAGATGATTAACTTTTTTAACATATCGTACTGTTCAGATAAATATCAGTACACAATGGGTAAGACATTCTTTGACCAGGAGCTGCAAAATAAAAAAGCAGTTTTTAACCTCTTTTACCGGAGTGCCCCAGACAATAACAATTGGGATGTGGTAAGCGGAATCCAAGAGGCTCTTAAAATGATTCGGGGTTTAGGTAGCGAAAAAGAATCATTTTTTGAAGAATTTCTTCCAGGAGATCAATATAAAGAGTATAGGGAGTACCTCTCTACAATGAAGTTTACAGGAGATGTATATGCTATGGAAGAGGGAGAGATTGCATTCCCATCACAGCCTATTATTACTGTAGAAGGGCCACTTATAGAGGCCCAAGTTTTGGAGACTCCCCTGTTGTGTATAATGAACCATCAAATGGCAATTGCCACCAAAGCCTCTAGGGTGTCTCGTTCAACCACAAAACCTGTAAGTGAGTTCGGATCAAGAAGAGCTCACGGCCCATGGGCAGCTGTCTATGGGGCAAAAGCAGCCTACATAGGCGGTTGTCAAAGCAGTTCCAATATTATAACTGCCCATCTTTTTGGTGTGCCAGTAGCTGGCACCATGGCTCATAGCTTTATAAATGCATTTGGATGTACCGTTGCTGGAGAGTTAAAGGCGTTCAACACCTACATAAAAAGTCATCACGGAGAACCTCTCATATTACTTATAGACACCTACGATACTCTACGATGCGGTATTAAAAATGCTATCGCTGCATACAAGGCAAATAATATAGACGATAGTTATCAAAATAGCTATGGAATTAGATTAGATAGTGGAGACCTAGCATATCTATCTAGCGAGTGTCGTAAAGAGCTAGACAATGCAGGGCTTTACAAGTGTAAAATATTTGCAACAAACTCTTTAGATGAATATATAATATCTGAACTAGAGAGACAAAATGCAAAAATTGATATCTATGGTGTTGGAGATGCTATTGCTACCAGTAAACACAATCCTTGTTTCGGGAATGTATATAAATTAGTTGAGATAGATGGTAGCCCTGTGCTAAAAAGATCTGAAAGTAAAAGCAAGGCTATTAACCCAGGCTTCCAAATAACCTATCGAATTATTAAAAATGGTATGTTCAAAGCCGATGTTACCTGCCTTAGGGGAGATAAACTCTCTTGCTCAATAGAAAAGAGAGAGAGCATTGTTTTAAGAGACCAATTTGACAATACCAAAACCACCTCTTTTCAAGAAGGCTCATACGAGTTTAAACCTCTGCAAAAGCTAGTTATGAAAGAGGGTATAATA
>CAZHHY010000230.1:0-2344 GCA_964532375.1 uncultured Muribaculaceae bacterium | reverse complement strand
CCTATAATTCTAGCATTTATAATTTCGCCACCCGGTGTCTCTTGATAATTGTGGAACTCATCTAACCTGTATAAAGAGTTATGGTACTCTGTTTCTAATCTATTTAAAGATGAGTTAGACGAAAATGTCATAAAAGGATGGTAAATATCATAAATATGACCAACCAAAGCCTCCATCTCATCTTCCATATTAAACTCCTTATTTAGAATTATTTTCATAGATATAGGGTTAGGCGCATTCGAATTAAATTTATCTTGATTTAAATTTAAACCTACACCAACAACCGTACCTGACAAAGTGTCGCCTGACAAAAAGTGCTCTATAAGTATGCCACAAACCTTTTTATCACCCACATAAATGTCATTTGGCCACTTAATTTTTGAATTAATTCCCCTACTTTTTAAGTATTTCTTAATTCCAATAGTAACAATTTGAGCTATAACAAACTGTTTATCAGCCTTTATACCATCTGATTTTAGAATTAAAGAAAATGTAAGATTTTTACCTTGTTCACTCTCCCAGTTAGTGCCTCTTTGCCCTCTGCCCGATGTTTGGTATTTAGAAGCGATAACTGTAAAGTCGTCACTTTCTTTAAACAGCCTAAGTGCCTCACTATTAGTAGAATCTAGCGTATCATGCCAATTAATCGTAAATGCCATATTAATTATTTTATTGTTGGTCTTAAAATTGCAGTATTTTTGTCAAACATAAGACTAAAAAAACAATTATTGTGCCAATAAAAAAGAAAATAACCTCTGCAGAGGTAGATGTTGAGACAAACATTCTAGATAATACTATCGAAAAAGAAACTGTAAAAAAGACAGTTACAAAAATTACTACACCCAAAGCGGTCTCAAAGGTCAAAAAAGCTACCGAAAGCCCAGTTACTAAAGAAAAAAAACTAGTAAAGAAAGCAACGTCTCCAAAAGCAGCTTCAAAGGTCCAAAAAGCTACCGAGATCCCTGTTGAAAAAGAAATTAATACAGATAAAAAAGAGATAGACTGCATAGCAAATGCAATGCTTGATAAAAAAGCCAGCTTTGTTTGCTCTCTAGATCTTATGCCCATAGGAACAGGAATATGTGATTATTTTGTTATATGCAATGCAGACTCAACAGCTCAAGTAACAGCTATTGCAGATAACGTAGAAGATATGATGCACAAAGAGTGTAAAAGAAAGGCAATTCGTATGCAAGGTAAAGAAAATGCATTTTGGATTATTATTGATTATGGCAATATTGTAGTTCACATATTCCAAACAGAATATAGGCAATTCTACAGGCTCGAAGATTTATGGGGCGATGCAAAGAAAACTATTTACCAAGACTAAATTAGATGGAACAACCAAAACAAGATAAAAACCCTAAGAATCAATTTTCTAAGGTTTGGCCTCCCAAGTTCAATATTATTTGGATATATATTGTCCTACTTGGAGCAATTGCATATATGTGGAGCTCATACGATGGCGGCGAGCCATTAAAAGCAGAATGGTTCGATGTCAAAGAGCAAATGGCACTTAAAGGAGATATCGAAAAAGTTATCTTCATTAGCAACGAACAGAAAGCAGAGGTCTTCATTAAAAAGGACAGCCTTTTTAAGTATAAAGAGAAATTTGGAGGCAAAGAGCCAAAATTTGGCCCACATTTTTATTTTAAAGTCTCTTCAAACTTTAATCCCGAAGAACAACTAGAACTAGTTCGTGCAGAACTCCCCGAAGGGAATAAATTCTCTGTAGAAACAGATGAACGCACAAACTATTTCAAAGCCCTAGAGTGGCTTATGTTTCCACTCCTAATTCTTGCTCTATGGATATTTATGTTCAAGAGAATGAATAAATCAATGGGCGGTGGTAGTGGCGGTGTAGGAGGTGGAGGTATCTTCTCTGTAGGTAAGTCACAGGCTAAACTATTTGATAAAGAGAACCACAGCAAAACCACTTTCAAAGATGTCGCAGGGCTAGAAGAGGCTAAAATAGAGGTAATGGAAATTGTAGATTTCCTCAAAAATCCAAAAAAATATACAACTTTAGGTGGAAAAATACCAAAAGGAGCTCTCTTAGTAGGCCCTCCTGGTACAGGAAAGACCCTTCTTGCAAAAGCAGTTGCAGGCGAAGCCAACGTTCCATTTTTCTCAATCTCTGGATCGGACTTTGTAGAAATGTTTGTTGGAGTAGGCGCCTCAAGGGTTAGAGACCTATTCCGCCAAGCAAAAGAAAAAGCACCTTGTATCGTTTTTATAGACGAGATTGACGCTGTTGGCAGAGCTAGAGGTAAAAATGCAGGGTTCTCTTCTAATGATGAGAGAGAGAATACACTTAACCAGTTGCTCACAGAGATGGACGGTT
>CAZHHY010000229.1:0-2368 GCA_964532375.1 uncultured Muribaculaceae bacterium | reverse complement strand
ATCTAACATTAATTAACTCTAGCAAAGAACTTAATTCTTACCTCCGAAGAGGTACTCAAGTTTTCCATAGTAGCAATATCTCCTTGATTAACCGCTATTTCTAAAAAACCCAAAGAGTTAAACAAAGCAATTATTTCTCCTGGGTAACTTCCAGAATAACAACTAGAGATTTTATCTATTTTTAAATATGGCCCTTGAACATAAATTATAAAATCACGCCCATTGTGAATTGAATCAAACATCTTCTTCTCTATATTTGTAACTGCATTCCCAAATGAGTCACAATAAACAACCCTACCAATAATACTATCTAAATTCTGCACAGGTAGAGTTTTAGACTCTTTTTTAATTGCCGAGGCTTTAGTGCAACTCTCAAACTTATTATTTATTATAATGTCTACCCCTCGAATAAAAAAATCCAATGCACTAAAAGCAGAATCTCTCAACTTCTCCCACTCCAAAATCTCGAAACAAATAGCGGGAACACTATCGAATAATAAAGAGAACCGCCCATCGTTTACTCCAATAAAATAATGCCCCTTAAAAAAGACAATAACAAAAGGGCTCTCTGGAGTTGGTTCGCTCATCACAGCCATTAAATGTATGGTAGATTCAGGAAAATTGTAAAAAGTAGACTTTAAAATGAATGATTCTTGCAAAACATCGAAACTCGGAACAGAATTTGTAATCTGGACCACTCGTAAATCAGAAGATAAAGAATAGAGCCCTCCCTTAAGAGCACCTAAGTAATAATCACCTTTGTACCAGTCACTTGTTATTGTTACAATATTCATCCGAAGGTTTCAAATTATGCAAAGATAAAAATTTTTCATAGATTTGCAGCTATTGTTTTTTTGGATCAAAATACATAATATAACTAATTATCAATTAATTATCATGCACAAAAATCTAAAGTTCGTTAGTGCCAATGAGGCTGTTAAGGTAGTCAAATCTGGCGATCACATTCACCTAAGCAGTGTAGCAAGCGCTCCACAAATTCTCATTAATGCTCTTGTCCAAAGAGGCGAAAGCGGAGAGTTGAAAGATGTTAGAATTCACCATCTTCACACCGAGGGAGAGGCTCCTTATGCCGATCCAAAATTTGAAGGAGTATTTTTCCACCAAGCATTTTTCGTTGGAAGTAATGTTCGCAAAAGCGTTCAAGCAGGCTACGCCGATTATATTCCAATCTTTTTGAGTGAAACTCAAAAGCTATACAGAAGCGGCACTCTACCCTGCAATGTAGCAATGATGCAAGTATCTACTCCAGACCGTCACGGGTTTGTCTCTTTGGGTACCTCAGTAGATGCAACACTTGCAGCAATAGAAACTGCCGATTACGTTATAGCAGTTGTTAACAAAAATGTACCAAGAGCATGGGGAGACGCAATGATTCCTCTAAGCATGATAGATATCTTTGTAGAAGACAACACCCCACTTGAGCCAGCTCACTTTGCCGATCCAGACGAAATTGAGACTATGATAGGAAAAAATTGCGCCGCTTTAATAGAAGATGGAGCAAATCTTCAAATGGGTATTGGAGCAATTCCAAACGCAGTTCTTGCTCAACTTGGAGGTCATAAAAACTTAGGTATTCATACCGAAATGTTTGCCGATGGTGTCTTACCTCTAGTAGAATCTGGAGTTATTAACGGAGCAAACAAAAGCATTGATAAAGGCAAAATGGTTGCAACCTTCCTTATGGGCTCTCAAAAAGTATATGACTTTATAGACGACAACCCAATGGTACTAATGCAAGACGTTGCATACACCAACGACCCATTTATTATTGCTAAGAATCCCAAAGTAACTGCAATAAACTCGGCACTTCAAGTAGACCTAACCGGTCAAGTATGTGCAGATTCTATAGGCACAAAACATTACTCTGGTGTTGGCGGGCAAGTAGACTTCATTTACGGAGCATCACTATCTCAAGGTGGAAAAGCAATAATTGCAATGCCATCTGTAACTAAGAAAGGACTCACCAAAATTTCACCCGTTCTAACTCTTGGCGCAGGAGTAGTTACAACAAGAAATCACATACACTGGTTTGTAACAGAATACGGAGCAATTAACTTATATGGTAAATCTCTTCAAGAAAGAGCACGTCTAATAACAAGCGTAGCCCATCCAGACCACCGCGAAGCTCTAGAAAAAGCAGCATTTGAAAGATTTGGCCCACACTACCATCACATTGGTTTTTAAATATTCGCATACCATACCATTAAAAAAGACCCCAGAGTTTCTGGGGTCTTTTTTATTAATTTTTTTATATCTAAAATATCCTATTTTTTCGCTTCTACCTCTATATAGAAATGCATTTGCTGCCTTTTACCGAACGGTTGAGAAGCAGCTCCATAGCCCCATT
>CAZHHY010000228.1:0-2388 GCA_964532375.1 uncultured Muribaculaceae bacterium | reverse complement strand
AAACCCAATCGCAACTATGGAAGATGAACATTTAGCAGAGGGCGACCGTTATAGAGAAATAGATAACTTAAGCAACCATTATACTGTTCCCAAAGATGGCTGCAGTACCTATCAAGTTACTTATACCATGCTAAAAGAGTTCGAAGAAGATTTACATATGCATATTCATCTAGAGAATAATATACTGTTTCCAAAATCTATCTTACTAGAAGAGCAGCTTATGTGAACAGTATAACTAACTATTTATCAACAATAACTAAAAAACAGAATTATGGGACAGCATACTATTAAAATAGAATCGATAGATCATATAACACATGATGTCTTAAGAATAAAAACCGAGAAGCCAGTCAACTACAATTTCAATCCAGGGCAAGCAACTACTGTTGCTATAAACAAAAAGGGTTGGGAAAAGAGAGATAAACCTTTTACATTTACCAACCTCCCAGGGCAAGATTATTTAGAGTTTGTAATAAAAACATACCCTTCTCGTGAGGGGGTTACAAATGAATTATTAAAACTCAAGTCTGGGGATGAACTCTTAATTGGAGATGCTTGGGGAACCATAAACTACAAGGGAGAGGGGCTATTTATAGCTGGTGGAGCTGGAGTTACCCCATTCATATCTATCTTTCGATATTTGAAAAATAAAAAGGAGATAGGCAAAAGCAAGCTCATTTTTGCAAATAAAACCTCGGCAGACATAATTAATAAAGAGGAGTTTAAAGAAATACTGGGAGCTAATTTTGTAAACATTTTATCACAAGAAGAGTCTAAAGAGTACTCTCATGGCTATATAAACAGGGAGTTCCTTAAAGCTTCGGGGGTAGAGAATCACAAGTATATATATTTATGTGGTCCTAGGCCAATGATGGATAGCATAGAGGAGCAACTAATGAGCTTAGGTATTAAAAAGGAAGCAATAGTTAAAGAGAAATTTTAATAACAATAAAGAAGATTAAATTTAATTATGAACAAAAGTTCATTTAAATTTGGTGTGTTAAAAATCTTCATAGAGATTGTTAATGAAGTTCATGCACTAGAAGGCAGTGGACACAAAAGACTCATTCTTGTCTTTGGCGAGCAACCACAATAAATTGATGGAGGTACCAAAATTGAGTTAGGTGCATACTCAAAAAGCATTAACGAGCAGCAGAACCTAGAAAAGGAGCAATTTTTCATTGGAGACTCCCGTTCTCTAGATCAAGTTATTGAAGAGCTTTTAGACGAGGGCTTTATTCCTTGTTTTTGCACTGCATGCTACCCGACTTTGCCGTACAGGCGAACACTTTATGGAAATATATGTACCTGGCTTTATACACAATTACTGCACACCCAATGCAATGCTCACCCTTGCCGAATACCTAAGAGATTACGCATCAGAGAGTGTAAAAGAGAAAGGGTGGAAAGCAATTGCCAACAACGAGCATCACATAAATCGCACTATCCAAAAAGCTCAACTAAGAGATAAAATAGAGCGTATAAAAAAAAGAGAGAGCGATCTATTCTTCTAGAGACAACTAAAACTTATCCCTTCCTAATTTCTAGATATAGAGTACAAATTGTGTATTTCCTGGAGAGGAAATCAATTCGATAGTCCCTCCATGGTTTTTCAGGATTTGCTTAGTGAGACTTAGTCCAATGCCAGAGCCATTCTCTTTTGTTGTGAAAAAAGGTATAAAGATTTGATCTATAAGTGCAGCCTCAATTCCCACTCCATTATCTATAACTTTTATCTCACAACGTTTATTTGCCATTTTTTAACACCAGTCTATAGTCAAGAGTCACAAAATACATTTGGTATACAAGGGTCTTTTGTTGCCGGTTATTATGACGGAGATGTCTCTCATAGATCTCGCGGTGAGGATATCGCAATTGGTGGAGGATTACTTTACAAGCAAAAACTCTATCTTGGTTTGGGATTAGGTGTTGGGAAAATGGGAGTTATGGGATATCCATCTAGAGAACAATACAATTATTATCCTCTTTATTTAGACTTAAAGTATTACCTCCCGATAAATAATAGCATGTCATTAATAGCTAAGTTAGACTTTGGAACTCTTTTGCCTGGTAAAGATTTCCCAGCAACATATAATAATGCTTTATTGTTTTCTCCTCAATTGGGAATTAAATTTAATAGTAAAGGAATTATTAAACCCTTTATTCTTTTCGGGTATAGAGGACATAGAGAATATTACTCTGCAAGATATGTTGCTTATCATTCAAATTTTTACATAAGACTTGGAATAGAGATTTAGGTATAGAGAAACAGAAAACTTCAAATACTTGCTAAATAAAAGATACAAAAAAAGGTCACAGCTAGTGTGACCTTTTTTTTCTTAATTTTCTATTATCTTTTGTGGGAGCAGAGGGAGTCGAACCCCCGAC
>CAZHHY010000227.1:0-2414 GCA_964532375.1 uncultured Muribaculaceae bacterium | reverse complement strand
TTAATAAACTAACAAGCATAAGAATCTAAAAGCCCAATAGTCTTGATTGTTAAAATCTAACTATCACCCCATCTTTTTATTGCCCACTCTTTTTGTTCTTCTTTAGTAAGGAATGTCCATGCAACAATTCTTGAAGAATTATTTGTGGTTCCCATAGGTATTGTCACTACTTGTTTAGTATCAAGCTTCTCCAATGATTTGTATATTCCTCTTAAATTTGAGTGTTTTGATACTAATGTAGAGAACCAGCAGCAGTTTTTAGCAAAGATTTTACTCTCTCTAAGAATGTTTTGGATAAATTCATATTCACCTCCTTTAGAAATAAATTCATTATAAGTTCCAGCAAAGTTAAGTTGTGGGTTTATTTCGTTTTTCCCATATAGATTCTTAACCTTTCTTCTAGTTCCTATTTGAGCGTCTTGAGTAGATGAATGAAAAGGGGGGTTGCATATATAAAAACTTCTCTAAATATTTTTCTACACCAGCATCGGTTGGTTCAGGAATATTTTCTCTAATCTCTTCTTTATCCATCCCCAACTTATTGGCAAGCAAATAGTAAATCTCTGTTTCTGGCTTTACCTCCCCAGCTGGTTCAACTACTTTTTGTTTTAGCTGAACGTAGGGGTTCCAATAAGAACCAATAATATCGCACTGCTCAAACATATTTTTAGCAGGTAAAATGATATGGGCCTCATGCGCCGTATCCGTCATAAACTGCTCTACCACAACACAAAACTCGGCCTTTCTAAAAGCCTCCCTCACTTTATTGGTATTTGGGTTTTGTGTTAACGGATTGCCTCTCTCTACCCAAATCATTTTAATCAAAGGGTCAGCAATTTTTAACATATCTTCACCTAATTTTGCAACAGATATTTTTCTTCTAAAGCTAGGATGCTCGCATCCAGGATAATAACTTTCTGGCTCTTTCAGATTGTCAAAAATATAACTTTGTAAATTAGCATAGTGCCAACAACCCCCTTTTTTACCTATGTTACCAGTAATTACAGAAAGCGCAAGTAGGCAACGGGTGGTTTGGCCTCCATTTTCGTAACGCTGCATTCCGTAACCAGGAACTAGAGTCATTGGTTTTACTGTGCCAATTAATTTTGCTAACTCTATGACAGACTGGGCACTTATACGGCAAATATCCGCTACTTTTTCTGGAGTATAGGCCTCTACTCGCTCTTTAAATTGATCAAACCCAACTACATTTTTCTCAATAAAGTCACGGTCTATCCAATCGTTTTTAATAATTTCCCTTGCCAAACCTAAAGCCAGGGCACCATCGGTCCCAGACTTTAATTGATATAGACTATTTGCTCTCTCGGCCGAGGGTGTTCTTCTTGGGTCAATAACAATATATTTAGCACCCTTTTGTTGCGCCTTTTCAATGGGAATCATCTGTTGAATATTGCTCTCTACAGGGTTTTTACCCCATACAACAATAAGTTTTGCATTTTCAAGATCCCAAGGAGCATTGTGTTTATTTGCCCCCAAAGTTAAACGAGTACCCTCTAAACCAGCCGGCCAACATAGATTGCCATAGGTGGTTGTAGCCCCTCCAAACATCTTCCAAAAGTTTGTGCTAACACCATTTAGCAAGCCAGACATACCGCTAGAGGCAAAGAACAAAATAGAATGGGGGCCCAGGTTGTTTTTGTAATACTTTAATTTACTTGCTATTGTATCAATTGCCTCGTCCCAGCTAATACGCTCGTACTTACCTTACGCAACACGCTTTTGCGGGTACAAAATTCTATCTTTTGAATTTGCTCGCTCTACATAGGCTAGCCCTTTAATGCACGGCCCCTCGGGCGTAGCAAGATTTTTTGGGTGTGGCTCTATAGATTTAACAATATTACCTTCTACACCTACTTTAAAACTACAGGTACTGTAACAATTTCTAGGACAAACAGTTGATATGAACTTCATCTATCTATTTATCTAACGTTTTATTTTTTTGTAAATCCAATTATCAATAGAAATTTTACCTGCCCCCGCTATTGCAATAACAAAGTAAATTGACGCATAAAGCAGTGGTAACTCTTGTTTTCCAAAGCCATCATTTGCATGAACAACAACTGCTGCTACCAACATATTGATAAGCAACGGAAGTGCTGCAAGACGCGTGCCCAGTCCAAAAATTAAAAGTATAGAACAAAAAAATTCGGCAAACACCGCAAGCGTCAACGATGCAGCTGCGCCTATTCCAATTGGGTCTGGGAACTGTATTGGCCCCTCTGCGAAAAGAGCAGAAAGTTTGCCAACGCCGTGCGTAAGCATTAGAATGCCAACTGCAATGCGTAGTAGCATCAATGCAAAATTGATATTGTTGGGGTATTTACCCAGGCTAAAAATGTTCTTAATCATGTCTGTTTGGTATATGAATCAAAATAATAACCACTTTCTTATTA
>CAZHHY010000226.1:0-2415 GCA_964532375.1 uncultured Muribaculaceae bacterium | reverse complement strand
ACCTTAGATTTATCGTTACCGCCAGAAATTGAAAACTCATAATTTTGAGAAACACCTGTGCGGAACAGCTGGTCTTTCCAATCTTTATAAATAAGATTGCTTTTCTTTGAAGGATAATATTGTTCTGCTTTGGCATCTACATATTTATCAAGAGAACCAAATGATGCCCATTGTGTTGGATTGTCTGTCCCATAATTTCTCCAGGCCTCGCGTAGGAGCATCTCGGCATCTGAATCCGATACTACTGGGTAGTTATCGTAAGCAAAATCAGAAAATGCTACATTTGCTTTAAAAGAGGTTACTGTTTTACCTGCTCTTCCCTTTTTAGTAGTAATAAGAATTACACCATTAGAAGCACGGGAGCCATATAAAGAGGCAGCTGCAGCATCTTTTAATATTGTAATTATCTCTATATCTCCAGGATTTATAAAGTTCATAGAGCTAGTAAAAATGTTGTCGGAACCCCAGTCTCCACTAGTGGCTGCCACTCCATCAATTACATAGAGAGGTTCATTCCCTGCATTGAAAGAACCAAAACCTCTAATTCTTATCTCTGGCAAAGAGCCCGGTTGACCCGACCTTTGAGAGATTTGAACTCCTGGAACGGCACCCACAATTGCTTGTTCAAAACTCACAACAGGAACATCTTTAAAACTCTCTTGCTTTAATTGAGTTGCCGATCCTGAATAAGAGCCTTTTGTTGCAGTTCCATAGGCCACAACCATAACTTGATCTAGACCAACTGCTTGTTGAGTTAGAGTAGCATCAATAATACTACGATTGCGCACTTCAATTTCTGTACTAAGATATCCTATATAGGAAAATATTATTACAGCATTTTCGGGTACATTGTTAAGTACGTATGTCCCATTGACATCTGTTGCTGCACCAATTTTAGTGCCTTTGACCATAATTGATGCAAACGGAATAGGGGAGCCATCGGAACCGTCGATTACCTTTCCGGTAACCCTTAGTTGTGCAAAGGCGTGTCCAGAGAACAGTGCCATAATACACAACAGCATAGTAATTCGCTTAACCATTTTTCAAATTTGTTTAAGTTAGAGATTTTTTCGGAAGTGTTTAAAAAAGCCGTACTAAGTAATTAGATACGGTAGCAGAGAAAGCAGGTTGCCCCGAGTGAAGTTTTCAGAAGTTCAAGTTTGATAATTATTTAGTAGTGATTTTAATTTTAACGCAATCTACATAAAAATAGCTACTCTTCAAAAAAATGTTTTATCTCAATCCCTAATAAAACAAGGTAAAGCCGTGCACTTTGTTAAAATGCACGGCTTTGAATTACAGAAGATAGGTCAATTCTCTTTTATCTAAAGTGCAATAAATAAGGCTTATCATAATAGCTTTGGAAAAGTTTTGGTTTTGGTTGTAGCGTTTTGGGGGTGGGATACGTATAGGGGGTAGATTAAGTAATTTAAAGAGTAATTAATAAAAAAGTAAGTAGAGTTATGAAAATGAAAAAGAATTTAATTGTGATGTTGGCAGTGGTGTTTACTGCGTTTGGGGCACAGTCTTGCCTAAAGAGTGATAATGATTATGCTAAGCAGAAGAAGGTAGATGACCAGATTTTAGCAGAATTTGTTGCGGCTAATGCTGCTACAGCAACTAGGCACAGTACTGGTTTTTATTATATGAGTATTCCAGCTTTAACGTTAGATGCAGTTCCTAACTCAGGAGCAGAGCTTAAAAAGAATGATGTAGTTAGCTTTAACTACAAAATTTCGCTGCTAAACGGTACTGTTATTGAAACAAACGTGAACGATGCAAATAGAGGTGGCGAGCCAGCCATGATGAAGCTAATGACATATACTGTTATTCCAGAGGCTCTAGATTATGGCGTTGGTCTTATGAAAGTAGGCGATAATTACCGTTTCTTTATACCTTCATATTTAGCATATGGCAGTTATGCCACTAAAGATTTTGGCCCACACAGTAACTTTATTGTAGACATACAGGTTACAGGTGTACAGAGTGAAAGCGCTATAGATGATATACAACGCGATTCAATTTCGAAATATGTAACTGCAAACTATAGCGGTATTGCCGAGTACAAAGAGTATGCTTCTGGGCTATTCTTTGTAGATAGCATCTCTGGAACAGGAAACAAGCCATTTAACCAAAGTGTAGTGGCGCTAGATTTCACACGTAAGTATTTAGATGGGAGCACAATTTATAAAGTAGACGGAACTACTCTCCAACTAGATAGAGGTATGGCTGTTCAAGGTCTAGAAGAGGGTATTAAACTTACCAAAGAGGGAGGAACTTCTATCTTAATTATGCCTGCAAGTATAGGGTTTAAGCAGAGTGTTTGCGTTATTCCAGAGAAAGCAAGAGAACCGCTTTTCAAAAGCCAAATAATAAATAACAACGTAAAGCCATACTCAATGTTAAAATACGTTG
>CAZHHY010000225.1:0-2435 GCA_964532375.1 uncultured Muribaculaceae bacterium | reverse complement strand
CTTTATATATACCAATAGAACGAGATAAAGGGCTATCGGTACCTATTAGGGAAATAAAGATAGATAATTCTAAAGAGTGGCAAATTCAACATTGGCGAGCTTTAGTCTCGGCTTACAACTCCTCGCCATTTTTTGATTATTACAAAGACGATTTTGCTCCATTTTATAGCCAGAAATATAATTATCTTTTCAACTACAATAATGAGTTGCTCTCTTTAATTCTACATCTTATTGGATTTTCAAATGAGAAGATTGAATTTACTCAAAATTACGAGCTAGTAAATGGCGCTTGTGATTATAGAGAGAGTATCCATCCGAAAAAAACATCTCCCTTTAAAGTAGAGAACGAAAAGGGCAAATACCATCAAGTATTTGCCCGTAAATACGGTTTTATTTCTAATCTCTCTATTGTAGATCTTCTATTTAATGAAGGACCACAATCTTATGAGTTTATTTAAAATTGGTCACTTAAAATCTTATTCCCCAAGTAACTAAGAGCTTCCAACCAGACATATTTAGTGTACCTTTTGGAGCCTTGTTATTTGTGTAATCGTTGTAGAGATAAAAACTCTCACTATTTGAAACCCTTTTTTGAAAAGCCAAATCTAGGAACATTCCAGATGAACCAGAAAATCCTACACCACCAGATAGGTAATTTGTATTGTTTCCATAGTCTTTTTCTGGATTCCCATAACTAGTGTAACCAGCTCTTAATGCTAAACCACTTGTAGGACGAACCTCGGCACCAGCTCTTATAATACCTGCATATTGAAAATTATTGGCAATCTCATTGTTCTCATTTTTGAATTCTCTTTTATCGCCACCATCAGACAACATACTCATTGAAGAATAGTCTGTTCCTTCGTAATCTATACTTAGAAGAGCTATTTTGCCAAAAACATAAGAAGCACCTAGGTTCCATCTAAATGGAGAGTTAACTCTATAGTTGTATTCGCCAATAGGAGATAGAATGTTACTTGTGTAACCATCTGAGTAATGGGCATCTATGCCCTCGTCCCAGGTGTCCTGCATAAATAGCCATGTAGGCGTAGAGATGCTTGCTCCTAATCTTAGGCCCGCTATAGGAACAACTATTACTCCTGCTTTAAGGTTTAGCCCAACACCGCTAGAAGTTTGCCTGAATGTATGTGAGAAAGAAGAGAACTTAGAGTCGAAGTCAAATGGATTTTGAGCCGATTCAGAATATTTTTGGTAATCTGTGTATTCCAACGATTGAACTCCAATGTTTGCTCCAAAAAAGAACATATCAGAAATGTTAGCTCCCATATTCAAGACAACTTCAGATATTCCACCTTTTCTCTCTCGGTAAAACTCTTGATTGATAGGGCCTCCAAATACTATGCTACTTCCCACTATATTTTCGGTGGCACCAATGTAATCATAGTCTGAATCTGGTAATGGGTCTAATAAGTTTGAGTTCCATGCTAAAATCTCTCTCCAGGTTGCACCTCCACCACTAGAGTTTGGGCGGAATTGATTGAAAGGATTCCAATTGTCTGTAATATCAAGATCTCCATTATAGATTCCAGAAAGCCCATCGGCTAAACTAGCAAGCCAACTAGACTTGCTGTTTATTCCAGATGAATAGGAGCGAGAAGAGTAGTTGTTTAGCTTATTAATTGCAACTCCAAAATTGATGCTCTTTAGTGCAGAAAGGTTGTGCCCAGTATTAAATGAAAAGACCATACCTGCATTTGAGATACCAAACCTAGTCCAGCTCTCTTTCTCGGTATTATCTAGATAGTTTGTCTTAAAAGTTGTTCCATTCAAAGATGGGGTAACAGTAAATTCAGAATATTTATATATTGCAGAGGAGGCAGGATTTATACTCATTGCATAGGAATCTCCACCTAAAGAGGTAAAAGCATTACCCATTGCCATAGTTCTAGCTGTGCCTTCATATCTTAATTGAGAGAACCTTAAAGCGTCTAGAGCTCCCTGGGCACTGGCAATATTTATTACTGCGAATGCCAATATAATTGTTACAATTTTTCTCATAATGCTGAATCTAAATTACCTGTTATAATTTCTCTACTATAACTACCTACGATAACCCGAGCTACTACTGCTAGAGCTTGAAGAAGAACTACTACTTGAAGAGCCAGTGTTTATAGTTGATCTTGTAGGCGGCACTGAATATGTACTAGTAGATCTTGAACTTGTAGAAGTACTATTGTTTCTTTGGGTTGAACTTCTTACTGCAGAACCACTATTAGAGCCGCTGCTTCTTTGAGAAGTGCTGGCTGCTGGTTGTCTATATTGAGATGAGCTTGTAGTTGAAGCTTCGGGACGCCTAGTTGTTGATGATCTAGTGGTGCTACCAGTAGATGTTCTGTTAACGCTACCTGTAGATGTTCTATTAACGCTACCAGTAGATGTTCTGTTAACGCTACCAGTAGATGTTCTGTTAACGC
>CAZHHY010000224.1:0-2465 GCA_964532375.1 uncultured Muribaculaceae bacterium | reverse complement strand
AAAGAGGGTGTAATTATTTATATTGGCAAAGCAAAGAGCCTAAGAAGCCGAGTTTCTCAATATTTTCATTCAGAAGAGAGTTTGAGCCGAAAAACTAAGGTAATG
The DNA here is from genome assembly GCA_964532375.1 of uncultured Muribaculaceae bacterium. Taxonomy (GTDB): domain Bacteria; phylum Bacteroidota; class Bacteroidia; order Bacteroidales; family UBA932; genus Bact-08. The sequence goes on along the minus strand of CAZHHY010000224.1, from coordinate 2,360 downwards.
GTTTCCAAAATCACTAATTTTGAGCACACTGTAGTAGAGAGCGAAGAAGATGCACTTTTGCTCGAAAATAACCTTATAAAAGAGTATCTGCCAAGGTATAACGTAATGCTAAAAGATGGCAAAACTTATCCTTGGATTTGCATTAAAAAAGAGCCGTTCCCTAGAGTTTTTATCGCTCGAAGAGTTATAAAAGATGGCTCTCTCTATTTTGGCCCATACAGCTCATCTTCACAAGCGCATAATTTAGTAGAACTTGTCTCATCTATATATTATCTAAGAGATTGTAAGTTAAACCTATCTAAAGAGGCTATCAGAGATAAGAATTACCGGCCTTGCCTCAAATACCATATAGGAAAGTGCAAGGCTCCTTGCAAAGGGCTTTTTTCTGAAGAGGAGTATAACCATCAAATAGCAGGTATAATCTCCATCTTAAAAGGCGAAAGTACCTCTCTTATAAAAGAGTTCAAAGATAAAATGAACGAAGCTGCATCTAAACTTCTATTTGAAGCAGCAAAACGTTACAAAGATAAAGTAGACCTAATTACCAATCATAATAGCAAATCAATTATAGTAAGTCAAAGTATATCTAACATAGATGTTTTTTCTTTGGTATTTGACAACAATAGCGGGTATGGTAACTTTATGAGGGTTATAAACGGGAGCATTATTCAATCTCTTAATTTAGAATTTAAAATTCCAATAGAAGAGAGCCACGAGAGTATAATGACACGATTTATAACAGAAATCCATAATAAAACAGGCAATAGCTCTAAGGAGATCTTAGTTTCTCATTACCCAGATATTGAATCTATTAAGAGCAAATGCAGAATCCCGCAAAGAGGAGATAAGCTCTATCTTCTAAAATTGAGTGGAAAAAATGCATTCCTTTTCCAAAAAGAGAGGCAAAAGCAAGAAGAAACCTTAAGGCCGCAAGAGCACCGCGAAAGAATCATGGAAACCATGAAAAAAGATTTAGGCCTAGATCAATACCCTGTACATATAGAATGTTTCGACAACTCAAATATTCAGGGCAAATTTGCAGTAGCAGCCTGCGTTGTTTTTAAAAATGGAACGCCTAGTAAAAAAGATTATAGACACTTTAATATAAAAAGTGTTATTGGAGCAAACGATTTTGCTTCAATGAAAGAGATTGTAAGCCGCAGGTATTCAAGAGTATTAAGCGAAGATGGCGAGCTACCACAACTTGTAATTATAGATGGCGGCAAAGGGCAACTCAGCTTTGCATGGGAGGCCCTAAGAGAATTGGGCTTAGAAAAGAAAATTAAACTTATTGGTATTGCCGAGCGGTTAGAGAAATTAATTATTCCTGGAGACCCGCACCCTCTATTTTTAGATAAAAACTCAATAACCCTTAGAGTAATAATGCACCTTAGAGACGAGGCTCACCGCTTTGGAATTACCCACCATAGAAACCAAAGAAGCAAAGCGCAAATAGCTTCTGAATTGCGAACAATTCCTGGCATAGGAGAAAAGAATGAGCAGAAGCTTCTTAAAGCATTCAGCAGCACTACCTCTATAAAAAAGGCCTCTTTCGAAGAGTTAGAAAAAGTAGTTGGCAAACGCGCTGCTACCTCTATTCTCGCTTTTTTTGAGAGAGCCGCATCCAAGTAATCCAGCCATTTACCGAGTTGGCCAAGTAAAAGAGCCACATAATTACCATTAGCATAGAGTGTGACTCACCCTTTGAAAAGGCAATAACCCACATAACCACACTTATAATATTCACAATAACCCACAGTACCCACTGCTCCATAAACCTACGTACCATTAAAAACATAGCAATAACAGAGAGCACAGTAGTTGCAGCATCTTTAATAGGCTGAGGGTCTTCAAAAATTTTTAATATCCAAGCAGTGACAGCTACTGTAGTAACCGAGATTAAGAGCCAAGTAACTCTTTCTCTTGTAATCATTCTTTTGGCAACTACCGTTACAGACTCTTGAGTTTTACGCCTGCCAATCCAGCTATACCACCCTACAAATTGCATTGGCAAGTAGTAAAAGGCATTCAAAGCAGCATCTCCATATAGTGCAGCCTTGTATGAGATCAAAGCATACAGAGTAACATTTACTAGCCCAAACAGGTAATTAAATATATTTCCCTTTGCCACCAAAACCACACAAACTACTCCGGTTATACCTGCAATAGATCCAATAAAATCAAAATCTCTCTCTAGCAAAGAGTATATTATATTTACGCTAATTATTCCAATTATAAGAAACCAGTCAAAGGGTTTTAAAGTATTTAATTTGCCAAATTTAATCATTTACATCTATTCTTTAGTAAATCTATTTTAATTAAGGTTTCAATTATAAATTATGTGATCCTTAGGTGCTTAG
>CAZHHY010000223.1:0-2496 GCA_964532375.1 uncultured Muribaculaceae bacterium | reverse complement strand
ACTTTGGATATCTTCTCTAAGGCTAAATTTTATTGAGTCGCCATCTTTGTAGTGTCTATGTCCTTTGGCAAGCCTTTTAGATATAAAGTATGCTTTACTTCCTGTAGTGCTAGAGTTCATTTCCAAAGGCTTGAATAGATAAGTTGCAATTGCATCGTCCCAACTCATATTATAATATTTTTCAATAATTTTTGCTGCAACAGTATACATAGCATTATTATAGGCATATGTGGTTCGGAAACTATAGGTAGGCTCTATATATCTAAATAAAGTGTAGAGTTCATCTCGGTTATAGCCAAAATGTGGAAGATCGTCTCCAGCGTATGCTTTGAACCCTGTTTTATGAACCATTATATCTTTTACAAGAAAATTTTGAGTTACCCACGGGTCGTAAAGTTTAAAATCTGGAAGATGGTTAATTACAGTATCATTCCATTTGGCCCAACCTTTATCTATTACAGTTGCGAGCAGTGCTGCAGTCATAGCTTTGGTGGTAGAAGCTATTACAAATTGAGTTTCGGGAGTAATCTCTTTTCCATTGGCAGAATATTCGCTTTTGCCATACCCTTTTAGCAACATCTCTTTGCCATCCTTAATAATAACAACAGCCATTCCTGGAAGGTTCCACTCAGTAAAAACTGCTTGACAAATACTGTCGGCTTGTCTTGTATACGCCTCATTTGATTGGGCACATATTGTCACAAATGAAAAAAGAGCTGCCAAGCCAATAAGAAAATTGATAGCTTTCATTGTTTAATTGTTTTGATTTAAAATGAATTGGTTTGTTTAAGTTAGGAATCATTAACGATTGTGAGGGTTATTATAGCTCACTTTCTAGCCAAAGATAGACAATTTTTATATCTTTGTTTTTTACAAAAATCAAATTTATATGTTAAGGTTTAAACAACTCATTACTCTTGCAGCAGTTGTACTCATTATGGGTGCGCAGCTGAATGCCCAAAAACGCCCTATAGCGCGAATGGTTGCACAGGATACAACCGAGCAAAAATCGGCAAAAGATTCAACTAAAAAAGTTACCGAAAAGGCTCCTGCTCTAATTACTAAGTTCATAAAGCCTACGGTTAAACCTATGGTTGGATTAACAACTGTCTATAAGCAAGATGGTAAGTTTTTTATGAATATTAACGACTCTCTTTTTGGAAGAGATATCATTTTGGTTACTAGAATTTCTAAAGCTGCCGAGGGAATTCGCTCAAGCTTCGATGGCTATGCAGGAGACCAAATAAATTCAGGAGTATTTCGTTTTGAAAGAGGCCCAGACAATAAGATTTTTCTAAGAAAAACATCTAATGGAGACCGCTCAAAAGATAGTACTCAAGCAATGTTTGAGGCAGTTAGGCGTTCTAATCTTGCTGCCATTATTACTACATTTGAAATTAAAGCTCAATCTAAAGATAAAACAGACAATCTTATAGATGTTACAGATTTTTTTGGATCGGATTCAGAAGCTCTATTCTTTAGAAAAGGAACAAAAGCTGCTTTTAAATTGGGAGGTATTCAAAAAGAGAGTAGCTATGTAGAAAACATTACTACATACCCTATAAATACAGAGATAAAAACAGTTAAAACATACATGCGCACAGATAAAGGAGAAACAGCAACCTATGAGTTGAATAACTCCTTTGTGCTGTTACCTAAGGTTCCTATGACCCCACGTTATGCCGATGATAGAGTAGGCTACTTTGCTACTGGTTATACCGATTTCGACCAAAACCCACAGGGAGTTAAAAAGGTAAGGATGATAACTAGATGGCGCCTAGAGCCTAAACCAGAAGATATTGAAAAGTACAAAAGAGGAGAACTAGTAGAACCTATTAAACCAATTGTATTCTATATAGACCCTGCTACTCCAAAAGAGTGGGTTCCGTACCTTATTCAAGGAGTTAACGATTGGCAAGCTTCATTTGAAAAAGCTGGATTCAAAAATGCAATTTAGGCACTTGAAGCACCCACACCCGAACAAGATCCTGAATGGTCTTTAGAGGATGCAAGGTACTCGGCAATTGTATATAAGCCATCTGACATTCCAAATGCTAGTGGCCCCAATGTAAACGACCCTCGCACTGGCCAAATTTTAGAAAGCCACATTAACTGGTATCATAATGTAATGTCATTAGTAAGAAACTGGTATTTCCTACAGTGTTCACCTGTAGACCCAGGTGCTAGAAAAATGTTATTCGATACAGAACTCATGGGCCAGTTAATAAGGTTTGTCTCTTCTCACGAGGTTGGTCATACTTTAGGTCTAAGACATAACTTTGGTGGAACAGCTGTGTACACAACAGCTCAACTGAGAGATCCTAAGTTTCTTAAAGAGAATGGCCACACAACTTCAATTATGGACTATTCTAGATTTAATTACGTAGCACAGCCAGGAGATAATATACCAAGAGAGTTACTATTTCCACGCATTAGCCATTATGACCATTGGGCAATTGAGTGGGGCTACCGCCGTTTTCCAGAAGTAGACGACCC
>CAZHHY010000222.1:0-2496 GCA_964532375.1 uncultured Muribaculaceae bacterium | reverse complement strand
AGAGTATACCTAGCTCCACTTGGAAACACACAAATTAGCGAGTACTTAGATAAAGGCTACAAACTAACTCAGAACCCAGGTTGGTAATCTTACAAACTTTAATTAAAAGAGGCTGCCTTTTTAGGCAGCCTCTTTTTTGATAAATGGACATTATGTTCTAATGTTCATAAAGTTTTAAAACTTTATGAATGTTTTAGAATACTATCTTGGTTGGCTTTGTCATGTGCTTAGGATCTAGAATAGTATCTATTTGCTCTTTGGTAAGTAGACCTTTTTCTAGTACTAAGTTGTATACACTTGCGCCTGTTTTAAGAGCCTCTTTGGCAATCTCGGTACTAGCTTCGTAACCAATAAATTGTTTAAGAGCAGTAACAATACCTATAGAGTGCTCTACATATTGTCGGCAGTTATCTTCATTTGCAACAATACCATCTATACATTCAATACGTAAAGTATCAAGAGCACGAATAAGCCAATCGCTAGATTCAACTAAGCTTTGAAACATTACTGGTTCCATTACATTAAGCTCTAATTGAGCAGCCTCTGATGCTAGAGTAACAACCAAATCATTACCAATTACTTTAAAGCAAACTTGGTTCACAACCTCTGGAATTACAGGGTTAACTTTACCCGGCATAATTGAAGATCCTGGTTGTTTTGGAGGAAGGTTAATCTCTGCAAGACCTGCTCTTGGGCCAGAAGAGAGAATACGTAAGTCATTGCTAATTTTAGAAAGTCTAATAGCAATCATCTTAAGAGCAGAAGCATAAAACACTAAGCTTGAAGTATCGTGAGTAGCCTCAACTAGATCTTCGGCAAGCCTAATGTCCCATCCTGTTATTTCGCGAATGTGTTTAATGCAAGCTTCGGCATAACCTGGCTCAGAAGTGATACCAGTACCAATTGCAGTTGCACCCATATTAATAAACAGAAGTTCTTTGGCAGCTTTTTCTAGACGGCTAAGCTCGTGCTTAATAGCAGATTTATATGCTCCAAAGGTTTGACCTAGAGTCATTGGAACAGCATCTTGAAGTTGAGTACGGCCCATTTTGATTACATGAGCAAACTCCTCTTCTTTCTTAGCGAAAGATTCCATTATAGCTTGAAGAGCCTCTCTTACTTTGAAGTGAGTAAGATAAAGACCTATATGCATTGCACTTGGGTAAGCGTCGTTGGTGCTCTGAGCCATATTAACATGGTCGTTAGGGCTACAGAATTGATACTGACCTCTCTCTTTACCTAATATTTCTAGAGCTCTGTTTGCAATAACTTCGTTTGCGTTCATATTAACGCTTGTTCCTGCACCACCTTGTACCATATCTACGGGGAAATGCTCGGTATGTTTGCCATCTATAAGCTCTTGGCATGCTGCAACTATAGCATCTTTAATTTGGTCGTTTATTAGACCTAATTCGTGATTTGCAAGGACTGCTCCCATTTTAACGATACCAAGACCTTTAGTGAATTCTGGATACTCACTTAGGTAATCTCTAGAGATGTCAAAGTTCTCTACACATCTCAAGGTTTGAACACCAAATAATGCCTCTACCGGAACCTCTTTAGTTCCCAATAGATCATGCTCTGTACGAGTCTTTCCGCTTACAGCGAAACCATATCTCTTCATATCAATTTATATTTTTAAAGTTTTGCAAATGTAATGAATTGGAACGTAATATGCCAATTTTACTTATAGTTTCTAAGCAAAAAACCTATTCACTCTCTTCAAAGCAGAGGGTAGAGCAAAGACAACTACTCTATCGTAAGGCTTAATCTCGGAATCGCCAAGAGCTATAAAGCTGTTGTTTCCTCTTATTATTCCACCAATAATTGCATCTTTAGGGAACCCTAGATTTCTAATCTTGTCGCGAGTTATATTGCTATTTGGGTTAACTATGAATTCTAAAATTTCGGCATCAGAGCCGTTTAGGCATTTTATTGATTGCACTTTGTTAGAGAGTGTAAAACGGAAAATACGGCTGGCTGTAATAAGTTTTTTATTGATTACTGCATCTACACCCATTCCCTCGGCAAGCTTTATATAGTCTATGTTCTCTACCTCGGCTATTGTTTTCGCTACCCCCATCTTTTTGGCCATTACGCATGAAAGAATATTGGTTTCGGAGCTGCTGGTAACAGCTACGAATGCATCAAAATCATTTACATCTTCTTCTATTAGAAGATCTGTATTGCGAGCGTCTCCGTTGATTACAAGAGTCTTGTCAAGAGCATCGTTTAAATAGTCGCAACGTTCGCGCCTTCTCTCAATCAATTTTATGTAATCTACAGTGTTTTCCAGTTTCTTGGCAACCATCTCTCCAATTCGCCCTCCACCAACAATCATAAGACGTTTTACATCTATGTTGTCTTTCCCTGAGTAGCTCATTACCTCTTCTACTCCAGTCCTTTTTGAGATTACAAATACTAGATCGTGCTCTTTAAATTTAGTATTGCTTCTTGGAATAATTGTAGTTCCCTCCCTTGAAATGGCAACTGCAT
>CAZHHY010000221.1:0-2502 GCA_964532375.1 uncultured Muribaculaceae bacterium | reverse complement strand
AGCCGATGGAGGGATTCGAACCCCCGACCAGCGGATTACAAATCAGCTGCTCTGGCCAACTGAGCTACATCGGCGTTATGTCAAATTCCCCTCGCCATTTTGGGGACTGCAAAGATATATGTTTTTGATTAAACTCCAAAAAAAATAACTAAAATTGTTCAATCAAAAGGTTATATCTGGTTATATTAGTAAAAGCAATCCAATTCTGTAGGCTAAAAATGCTGCCAGCCAGGCTACTGCAATGGTGCTAAAGATTGACAGCAGTGCCCATTTCCAAGTGCCTGTTTCTTTTTTTATAGTATATGCGGTTGCAACACAGGGCATATAAAGTAATGAGAATATCATAAAAGAGACTGCATTTGCTTTATTAAACATCTCTTCTTCTCTGATTCTAGCCATAAGCGAAGTGTTTATCTCCTGACTATCAGTGGCATCTTCATCGGCTTTGTATACAACTCCCAGAGTACTTATGATAAATTCTTTTGCTGTTATACCTGTAATAAGACTCACACTCATTTTCCAGTCAAATCCTAGGGGCTTCAAGGTAGGTTCAACTGCTTTACCGAATCTTTCAAGATACGAAATTCTTTCGGTTTCGGCAGGAATATTTTCTTTTAATGGAAAATAATCTAATGCCCATACAATTATTACCGCAAGAAGAACAACAGTTCCTATCTTTTTGACATATTGCCAAGCGGCATCCCACATATTAGATACCGAGTAATATAAAGATGGTCTTTTGTATCTTGGAAGTGGAATGGCATAATCTCTTATTCCAAAGTTAAAGAAAACTTTTTTAAATAGGATTGCCATCAATATACCTATAATGATACCTCCAAAATAGAGCATGCTTAAAACAAATACTTGATTGTTAGGGAAAAATATACCTGAAAAAAGAAGGAACGTTGGAATTCTAGCACTACATGGGATGTATGGAATCATGAGCATTGTAAGAATTCGGTCTGATTTCCGTTTGATTGTGCGTGTTGCCATTATTGCAGGCACATTGCAGCCAAATCCCATTAGTAAAGGAATAAAAGAACTCCCGTGTAACCCAATTCTGTGCATATACCTATCCATAATGGTGGCTGCTCTAGAAATGTACTGGGTCTCTTGTAAAAGAGCAAGGAAAAAGAATAAAATTAAGATATTTGGAAGGAAAGCAAGAACGCTACCTACGCCCATTATTACTCCTTGGCTAAGAAAATCGGCAAACCATCCTACAGCCATATTATCTCTAATATAAATGGCACCCATATTCATTAGCCACTCTATACCCGCCTGAGGGTAGGCACCTAGGCTAAAAGTAGAGAAGAAAATAAACCAAATAATGAAGATAAACGAGATTAAACCCCAAATTGGGTGGGTTAAGAATGAGTCTGCTCTACGTGTTTGTTCTTCTGAGTATTCGTAAGATTCTTTGTACTTTCTGTGATGATCTTTTCGATGTTGGTGACGCTCTTTTTTAAGATGTTTTCTCTGACCATGGCGGAACTCATCTTTTGAAGCTCCTTTATTATAGCTGTTTCGATCAAATGAGATCTGTGGTTTATTGTTGTTTATTCTGTGCGACATTGATTATAGTATTATATATGCCGTCTTTGTCGTAACCACACTCTTGCATTAGTTCAGGAACAGTACCCTGTTCAATAAATCTATCTGGAACACCAAGCCCTATTACTTTGATATTATGTGACGATGAAGCTATATATTCAGAAACTGCAGAGAAAAGACCCCCTTTTACAGAGCCATCTTCTACAGTTATTATTGTTGTACATTTACTTGAGACATAATCTAGTGCCTCTATATCAAGTGGTTTTATGAAGCGCATATTGTAATGCATTACGTTTATTCCCTCTTTTATTGCTTCTTCTGCTGCTTGGTGTGCCATGTTCCCAATTGGTCCAATTGTTAAAACGGCAATTTCTTCTCCATCTCGCAAAAGTTGTGCCTTTCCGCGTTTAATGTAGTTAAAATTGCCTCGCCACTCTACTCCTTGGCCATTTCCCCTTGGGTATCTTATAACAGTTGAGCCATATTCGGAGTTTTGGACTGAGTGTAAAATATCTTTCAGTTCAATTTCATTCAGAGGAGAGAAAATGGTTAGATTGGGAATGCATCTGAAGTATGCCATGTCGAATACTCCGTGGTGAGTTGCGCCATCTTCTCCTACTAATCCCCCTCTATCTAGGCAAAATATTACTTTAAGATTTTGAGTTGCAACATCATGAATTACTCCATCATATGCTCTTTGCATAAAGCTAGAATAAATATTACAATAGGGGAGAAGCCCACGCGCAGCCATTCCTGCCGAAAATGTTACAGCATGTTGCTCTGCTATTCCTACGTCGAAAGCTCTCTGGGGCATCTCTTTCATAAGTATATTCATTGAGCAACCAGAGGGCATCGCGGGAGTTATGCCATATATTTTATCGTTCTCCTTAGCAAGTCTTAATAAAGTCTCGCCAAATACATCTTGATAGCGTGCTGGCTTCTCTTTAT
>CAZHHY010000220.1:0-2506 GCA_964532375.1 uncultured Muribaculaceae bacterium | reverse complement strand
AATTGCCACTCTAAAGACCTCTTGCGCAACAATTATTAATAAACTTACTTATTTTGTATTTTTAATAGTCAAATCTTTAAAAGCTTTACCTAGTTCTTCCATATCGTAACTAAACTCTTTTTTAAATTCATCCCATTTATTCTGTCCATCATCTTTAAAGTCAGCTAATTTCTTTTTTAATTCGTTGTTTTTCTTTTCTAACTCAAGCAATTTTTTATCATAGACAGCATTAACTTCTTTTTTGTCACTTGCCAATCTAGCTTTAAAATTGGCAATGTTTTTTTCTTGAACAATAATAACTTTTTCGGCTTCTATCTTAAATTGCTCATAATTACTAATAGTATCTAGTCTCGTCTGGTATAATTCTCTTTGAGAATCTGCCAAATCCTTTTGAGCATTTTGTACTTTATTTTCTGCATTTTCTACTTTTTTGGCTCTTGAATTACACCCAAAAAACATTGTTAGAGAAATCAAAAAAATGCTCGTAATGTATGAAATTTTAATTTTCATGACTGTGATTTTAAATTGTGTTTATAAATGAATAAATTATAAGGAACAGAAGTTTGTTAAACCTTAGTAATAATATTGTGAAATTAATCTTTGGCTTTTACCCATTTTCTTTGGAGCTTACCAACTACTCCCTCTGCTCTTAATATTTATAAGAATTACTGCTATTTTCAGAAGAGTGTGAATAATATTTGACTCTATAAAGGTTAGACATAAAACTAAGAAATCATTACATAATTCTGTTTATTAGTTACATCATTAACGGATGATAATAAAACAGAGACCAAATAAAGTTCAACAAGAATAAATATTTTTATCTTTATACAAATCGTATACTTAAAATAATTACATATCATGAAAAAAAGAGTAGCAACACAAATTATTAGAGGCCAACAAGCCATAGATGGTGCAGGAGTGCATTTAAGACGAGTACTGGGCCCAAAAAACATTAAGGATTTTGATCCATTTTTAATGTTAGACGGTTTTGATTCCACAGACCCTAAAGACTATATCAAAGGTTTTCCATGGCATCCACACCGGGGAATTGAAACAATAACTTATTTAGTTAAAGGCAAGATAGAACATGCAGATAGCCTTAAAAACAGAGGGACAATTAATGATGGGGAGTGTCAATGGATGACAGCTGGCTCTGGAATTATTCATCAAGAGATGCCTCAACCATCTGAAAGAATGCTGGGATGCCAACTTTGGGTTAATCTACCAGCAAAAGATAAAATGACAACTCCTGCATATGGCGATATAACCCAAGAGAAGGTTACATTGGTAGAAGAAGGAAATGCCTCGGTAAGAATATTAGCTGGTCTATACAAAGGTCAAAAGGGCGTTTTTGAAGGTAAATATGTAAAAGTTCAGTATCTAGACATAGAGTTAACTCCTAATTGTACATGGTACTATAACGAAACCCCAAACAATGAAACCTTATTTATCTACCTATTAGACGGAACACTTGCATTGGATTTTACCCTTTCATATTTTGAAAATAAATCGTGTGCTGTTCTATTTACTTCAACAGATAAAGATAATGCAGCAAACGATACTATCATTGTTCGTTCTGGCCATCTAGGTGCAAGGCTTGTGTTATTAGCAGCAAGGCCACTAAATGAGCCCGTAGCCTGGGGAGGTCCAATAGTAATGAATACAAATGAAGAGCTACAACTTGCTTTTGAACAATTAGATAACGGAACATTTGTTAAGCACTAAGTTATATAACTATGACAAAAAATTCAAGTCTAAAAGAATCTGTACTCCTTAAGAGTGGATTTAAAAGAAAATTTAATTTGTTCGAACTATATCGCTCTTTTGTATATGTTCCACGAGCAATGTCAAAACTAATTGACAATAAAAAAAGCAAATTAGTAGACTCCCATTTTATAGAGCGCTTGCAATTAGCTGTAACCGAAGTAAACGGATGCGCAGCCTGTTCATACCAACATACACAAATGGCTCTAGAACAAGGAATGAGCAATGAAGAGATAACTAGCTTTTTAAGCGGAGATGGTAGCTTTACTAAGCCAGAAGAGGCAAAAGCAATAATGTTTGCTCAACACTTTGCAGATTCAAGAGGGTTCCCAAAGGAAACCACCTATGACTCTATTGTTACAGAGTATGGCAAAAAACAAGCAAGGATAATACTATCGGCATCTCAAGTAATGATTGCAGGAAATATGTACGGGATTCCATTTAGCGCATTTCTATCTAGACTTCAAGGCAAACCCTACAAAGGAAGCTCTCTATTTTACGAATTAGGAATGCTAGTTGTTGGTATTATTATTTTGCCAATAGCAATTATTCATGGAGTACTAAGAGCCTTAGTTGGCTTACCAAATCAAAGATTTGACAAAAGAAAAGAGACCGAATAAACCAAATAAAAGCAAGCTATTGTTTAAACTTTGTAATAGTCTCTTTTAATTTGGCCCAATAGCCAAAACTAACACCAACAAAGGAATGAATAAAAGTCTCTTACTGAGATTACTTACAC
>CAZHHY010000219.1:0-2513 GCA_964532375.1 uncultured Muribaculaceae bacterium | reverse complement strand
GTAAGCATCCGATAAAATACGTATTGTAGGACTTTCCAGGTGTCCTTAAATTTGTTCAAAACAAAAAATATGACACTGGAAGATTATAAAGCCTTTGAGCGGGAGCTATCCGGCCAAAAATTAGATGTTAGATCATTTCTCAAATCAAAAAACGTTAAGCCTAACCAGTATTACTACTGGAAACGCAAGTATAATGACCAACAGGAATCAGTAGATCAGTTAACCGGTCAGTTTTTTCCTATTAATGTTCTCCCCTCTGGCTCAAGAAGAGTCTCTAAATCTGGAAAGAATTTAAAACAACCGCTAATAAGCCAAGGAGAAATTGAGATTGAGCTTAGAACTGCTAGCGGAGCAGAGCTTCGCATAAGAGGGATGCTCGATGCAGTAATGTTAAGTTCTATCATAGCCTCTTCTGGAGGCACCAGGAATGTTTAGCCTAAATGATAGCATGCGCTACCTGCTTTACAGCGAACCAACGGACATGCGCAAGAGCTATCATACCCTTAGTGGACTTGTTACTGATAAAATGGGATGCTACGTACGCAGTGGAGATGTATATATTTTCGTAAATAAAGCTTGCAACAGGATAAAATTATTGCACATGGAACCTGGTGGGCTTGTCATCTACTCCAAGATGCTAGAAGAGGGTCGTTTTCATCTTCCTAAGGCTAGCTCTTGTGGAGGGAAAATTAAGATGGAATGGTTAGATTTGGTTATGATGGTAGAGGGCGTAATTGACGATCCCTCAACAAGATTAAGGAGGTTAAAAAGATTTAAAATGTAGCATAAAATATTGTAAATTATTTGGTTATTAAGATGGTTGTTACTATCTTTGTATCAGATAATTAGATGGTTTTATGTCAGTCAAATACTCCCAAATAGAGGTTCAAAAGATGATCGAAGAGTTAGCTGCTCTTCGTAAAACAATCTCTGAGAAGGATGCGACAATCTTAAAGCTAGAAAGTGATCTTTCATGGCTTCGCAAACAATATTTTGGCAAGACAACCGAGCGGTTTATAGCTATTAATCCCGATGAGCGCCAGTTAGATCTTTTTGGAGAACAGCTAAGTGCTCAGGAGAAAGCAGAACTGGAAAAGGCTGCACAGCAAGAACAAGAGATAATCACAAAGACCATAACAGTCAAGAAATCACGTACTCCACGCAAAGATATCTCAATGGAAAACCTTCGTATAGAAGAGAATATTATAGATCCAGAAGGTATTAATGAAGAGGATTACGTTTATATTGGTTCAGAAATTACCGACAAACTAGCTCTTAGACCTGCAGAACTTTATATAAAAAGAACCATCCGCAGGAAATTTGCTCTAAAAGATCACTCTGCAGTAGTAATAGCACCTCTCCCTGCAAGCGCTATTCATAAATGCATGGCAGATACAACTCTTTTAACCGAGATAATAATCCAAAAATACCTTTATCACATACCATTTCACCGGCAAATAGCTCGTTTTTCTGAGTTGGGGGTTAAAATTAGCTCTTCCACGGTGGGAGACTGGTTCTCCCAGAGCTGCGAGTTGCTCAAACCACTTTACGACCACCTTCAGCGGCGAGTCTTAGCTACCGATTACATCCAAGTAGACGAAAGTACTCTTCCTGTAATAGACAACGAAAAACATCGCGCGGTGAAAGGATATATCTGGGTTGTGCGCAACCCAGACAATGGAGAGGTGTTCTTTCATTATGATAGAGGTTCTCGCTCTCAAAAAACAGCTATGGTACTGCTTCGCGACTTCCGTGGTGCAATACAAAGCGACGGCTACCAAGTGTACAATCGCTTTGAGAGTATAGACGGTAAACTAATGCTAGGATGTTGGGCGCATGCTCGAAGAAAATTTGACGAGGCCTTACTAGAGAACAAGAAATTGGCAACTGAAGCTCTACTCCAAATACAATCTCTTTACGCTATAGAAAGGGAGGCCGACCAGGCAGAGGCAACCTTGGAACGGAGAAAAGAGTTGCGTTGTACAAAAGCATACCCAATACTTAGGACTTTTGAAAAATGGTTAGCAGATAACTACGGATCTCTTTTACCACAGAGTAAAACCGCAAAAGCAATTGCCTACACTTATAGCCTTTTTCCTAAGCTCTCCCGATATCATTTAGATGGTAGGTATAGAATAGATAACAACTTGGTTGAAAATGCTATACGTCCCTTGGCTTTAGGTCGGAAGAACTTCTTATTTTGCGGGAATAATGATGCCGCAATTAGAGCAGCCGTGGTATATTCTTTAATAGGATCTTGCAAGGCTGCTGGCATAAGTCCCACAGAATGGATGGTAGATGTACTCTCTAAAATCTATTCATACAGCAACGGAAAGGGGAACTTAGAAGATCTACTGCCTCATGAATGGGCAAAAAACCAAAATCCGGCTTAATCAACACTCATTTTGCACAAATAAACCTCACTTTGTGTCAACTTTTCAAACTTTAACCAATTCGTGCAAAACTTTGTAAACTTGTGCAAATTTGTGTCAACTCGCACAAATTGATGTGAA
>CAZHHY010000218.1:0-2525 GCA_964532375.1 uncultured Muribaculaceae bacterium | reverse complement strand
ACATATTACTGAAGAAAATTTACATCACATGCGTAAAGAGTATTCTACCATTCCTTTAGATAGAGAGAAAATGGAACATAACCCATTTGTACAATTTGCAAATTGGTTTAAAGAGGCTTTGGAACATGAAACAACCGAGGTGAACTCAATGGTAGTAGCTACCTCAAGTAAAATAGGACAACCCCATGCAAGATATGTCCTTTTAAAAAGCTATTCCCAAGAAGGCTTTGTTTTTTTCACAAACTACAACAGCAATAAAGGAAAGGATATTGAGCATAATAATAAAATTTCATTGCTCTTTTTTTGGCCCAATACTATGAGACAAATAAGGATTGAGGGCACAGCTTCAAAAGTGCGGGCAGAGGATTCTGATCTCTATTTTGATTCTCGCCCCAGAGAAAGCCAAGCCTCTAGCGCATTGTCGCAGCAAAGCAATGTACTTAAAGATAGGGCAGAATTTGACCGAGCTGTAACTATGTTAGAAACAAGTAACGAGAAAATTATACGACCTAATAATTGGGGTGGCTACTTAGTTAAACCTCACCTTTTTGAATTCTGGCAAGGCGGCATTGGACGTTCGCACGATAGATTTGTTTACAGTCATAATATTCTACCCAATAAAAAGCCTTATGAACAGCAATGTAATGATTGGGTATTAGAAAGACTGTACCCTTAACCTACTCTTGTTTTTCAGATAGCGCAGCGCCAATAGCAGTGGCATATTCGGCATCGGCTGGGAATTCGAATTCTATTCCGTATAATTTAGAAATACTGTTTAATATCTTTTGCCCTATTTGGTTTTTACTCCCATTACCTGTAACAAGAATATGCTTTGTGTTTCTACTTTTTGCAGCAAAAACAGAGATCATTCCAATTACTTGAAATACCATATTAACAATTCCTAAAGCAAAATCTTCTTTTGTAGCAGTGTCTAGCATCTTACCAAAGTTAGCTGCTGTTGTTTTAGGATCTAGAAAGCTAATACTCTCTTCTGAGATATCTTCAATTAAAAGATCTACCTGCTTTAAGTCACCTTTTTGTGCAAGTGCAAGAATATGTTCAAATGTTGTAGAATGTACAAGCTCTTTAGAGAGTCCTGTGATTGTTCCCCCTCCTATTCCTGTACCTCCTAAGTGTGTTATTTTCTCACGAGTAGCCTCTATAATTGAAGTTCCTGTACCAATATTCACAATCACAACACTGTCTCTGCCACATAGAAACATTCCGCCTAAGCCAATAGCTTTAATCTCTTCTATTCTTACCGTAGGTATGCCGAATATCTCATTTTTAATATTTACAGAACCTGCCCCAGTAATTATAATTTTCCTTACAGCGTCGAAGCTTAAATTGCTTTCTACCAATATCTTACCTAGCGCACCGGTTGCCGAGGTAATTGCGTCGAAAGCGCGTGTTTTAACAGTTTTAACAACTACTCCATTTATTACTGCAACTGCTTTTGTTGTTGTGCTGCCTATATCAATCCCTATAATCATATCTAGTATTAATTAAAATAGATCCTTAATTTTAATATAATTACAAAGGTATTGAAATAAAACACAACTTTTTTATCAAAGAAATAAACAATCCTTTGAAATAGAGGTTATGAATTTAAATCTCAATTACTAAAATTACTGCTACTATTAATAGTAAATTATTAAGAGTACTAATATTAAGAATATAATTATCATGAAAAAAGTACTAGAGTTCCTTAACCTCCTACAAGACAATAATAACCGTGAATGGTTTCAAGAACATAGAGGCGAATATTTAGAAGCAAAGTCAACTTTCGACACATTTATAGAGAAGCTCATAATGGGCATTCAGTCATTCGATACCAGTATAAAGCATCTTTCTGTTAAAGATTGTACTTTTCGCATATATAGAGATGCTCGTTTTTCGAAAGATAAAACTCCATACAAAACTCATATGGGGGCATTTATCTCTCCAACTGGTAAGAAGGGGCCATATTCTGGTTATTACTTTCACATTGAAGCTACTAACGCCTCATATATTGGGAGCAATATATTGAGTACAGGAATATATAGACCACTACCCAATGTGCTAAAGAGTATTCGCGAAGAGGTAATGCTTAACGGCGAACAATTTTTAAGTTTTGCAAATGAAGCCACCGGCTTTCAATTAAATACAGACAATATGCTAAAGCGCGTTCCAACAGGCTTTCCAGTCGATTCAAAATTTGCTCATTACTTAAAATTCAAAGATTATTTTTTAAATAAGAGTTTCGATAACTCTTTTTTACTCTCACAAAATCTTCTCGAAAATACAGTCGCAGAATTCAAAAAAACCTTGCCGTTCCATAACCTATTAAACAAGGCAGCTAGCTACGCACTAGAAGAGTCTAATTTTTAAAGTCTCTAATTAATAGTCTAATACCATCTATATCACTAATTTCTAATACCATCTATATCACTAATTATTTCTATATCAGCTATAATAATACTACTCCAACCTCGGCCATTTTACTACGCTCTTCTTGTGACCATATTCCTACCTGAACCTCTCCA
>CAZHHY010000217.1:0-2599 GCA_964532375.1 uncultured Muribaculaceae bacterium | reverse complement strand
ATCTCCCTCATCTAGAGAATCAATAAAGGGAGTGCCCTTTAAGTAATTCTGAAAACACCCTTTGCTTCTAGCAAGCAAAACACTAAAACCTGTAAGAGGAATATGAGCAGGTACATCTTTAGCAACTATATCGAACACTTGGCTGTCTGTGACAACCAACTTTACACTATTGCCACTAGATCTAAGGTAGTCCTTTAAGTTAGCTGGTTGTAAAACAACAGCTATAGCATCTTTATCTAGTAAGTCTCTAATTGCGTTCACCTGAGGCAATATGAGCCTCCCTTGGGGGGCCTCACTATCTATTGGACACACTAGTACTATTACATCTCCTTTAGAAACTAAACCTTCGAATAGTGTTTTTTGAGCAAAAGGAGATTGCTCCAGAGATTTCGCCATAAGAGAAATTAGAAATGAAACCATCTCTTTCTGTTCTTCTACATCTAATAATGAACATGAAAATTCAACAATATCTGCTTTAAATTTCTCGCCTAATTCTATAGCCACTCCACTCTCTAATGGTATAATATCTGACTGATTATGAACAACAATAAAAGGAATCTCTTGCTCTTGGAAACTCTTTATGAGGCTTACTTCAAATTTACCAAACTCATTATTAGTAAAAAGTAAAAATGCAAGGTCTATTTGAGAGATAATCTCTTTAGTTTTAGTAACTCTCTGTAGACCTAACTCGCCCACATCGTCTATACCTGCAGTATCTATCAAAACAACTGGACCGATATCTGGAATTTCCATTCTTTTTTTAACAGGGTCGGTTGTGGTTCCAGGTGTATCAGATACAATTGCAACCTCTTGGCCCGAAATCACATTAATCAACGAACTTTTGCCAGAATTACGCCTACCAAAAACTCCAATATATTTTGCTTTACTCATAATCACAACAGCTAAAAAGTCAATTTAAATTAAAAAGAGAAATAATTGGTTTCATATACAAAACCTACTATGCAAAAGTAAACATTTTCTCTTTATAAGGTTTACTGTCCAACATAGTAATTAATTTTGACTAGAAAGAGAGGCAATTAATTAAAACTGAATTATGAAAAAATCTACAAAATTAATTTTGAAATGGGCAATAGCAATTATAGTTATTGTACTAGTTGTTATTGTTGCTAAAAATATTCAAGGATTTATAAATGGATTTCAATCCGTTTAGATAATCAATTGGTTTAATTTGAAGCTCACGAAAAAGCTTTAAAGTCCACTTCCAATGTTGGTAAAAAAGCTGAACTACTAGTGGAACTGCAATTAGCCCAAATATTCCTGCATTTGTATATTTGAGTGTAATAATAATAAACAATAACGATAATATGGCAGTAATAGTTTGAGCTATATAGTGAGGCACCTCATTACGGCTTAACAGCACAGAGGTTGAGAGGTGCGTGAGAGACTCCAACATTGAGGCTACAAATAGAAGAACTAATAGACCAGAGGGCAGCAAAAAGGTAGAGCTACCTATAAAGCCTAATACAGCATCGCCTGCAAAAAAGAGGAAAAAGGTAATGGCTATAAAAATAGCGATTGCAATTATTCTAGCCTTTATATAAATCCTTTTAACTTCAGACAACCCTTGTTTAATCTGTTCTCCAGTTAGCTTTGGATAATAGGTAAAGAACCAAGCAATTGCTATAGTACTAGTTATATCTGTTATCTGTTTTGTTATTCCATACGAAGCCATAGATGCAAGAGGCACATATAATGCCCCAAAGATGGCTAACATTCGATTGGTAAACACCCAACTTAGGCTGGCAAGGCCATTTTTATATGCTGTATGAAATAGTGTTTTAAGAATAGTTGCCCACTCTACCGAGGTTACATTGGCAAGTTTTTTTTTAGTCTCACTATCATAAAATGAATTTCTTGCAAGTGCTCTGTTTACAATAGTAGCAACTGTTTGTCCTATAACCATAGAAATAAGCCCCACTCCATACAGTAGTAATATTGACGAGATAATTACATGTAAAGATTGAGAGAAAACAATAATTTGCCTAGATCTCTTAATCATTCCACGCCCAACTAGCGCAGCATCGTAATAATATGTAAAGAATTGATAACAGAGTAAAACGCCATAGGTAAACCAAGCAATTTTTGCATTTACAATATCGCCGGAAAAGCCTATCAGAAGCCTATTTATATACCAAATTCCACCAGTAGCAAGAAGCACTAATAGTAACATTGAAACAAAGCCATAGAAGCGATTCATAGCCCTCAGAACCCCTTTGAGTAAGGGAAATGAGATTTCGCTACTACCTGTTACTGGCACAAAACCCTCTTTTTGTAGTGTAGATGCACCAGAGTAGATATAAGTAATTGCTCTTGAAAAGGTTTGAAAGAAACCAAAGTCTAAGAGGTATATCATTGAGTTAAGACCTATCATTATTGTCCACAACCCAACCTCTTCTTTAGGCAACATTCTAAGTATAAGAGGGAGTACAATAAGCGCAGATGCCACCCTCATGAAGGTGGCACCATAATTCCAAAAGAGATCTGCTCTTGTAACTTTCATCTGCTCTTGCAACATTCATTTTAGTAGCCCCACCGCGACTCGAACGCGAATCTGAAGTTTAGGAAACTTCCGTTCTAT
>CAZHHY010000216.1:0-2646 GCA_964532375.1 uncultured Muribaculaceae bacterium | reverse complement strand
TAACGTACACCAGGAAGGTCTTTAACACGACCACCGCGAACAAGCACAATTGAGTGCTCTTGCAGGTTGTGACCTTCTCCAGGTATGTATGCGTTCACCTCTTTCTGATTTGTGAGGCGCACACGTGCTACCTTACGCATTGCTGAGTTTGGTTTCTTTGGAGTTGTAGTGTACACACGTACACATACTCCGCGTTTTTGAGGACATGAGTCAAGTGCGCGAGATTTGCTCTTTTCAGAGATAACTACCCGGCCCTTGCGAACTAGCTGTTGAATTGTTGGCATAATTAGTTGTTGTTCTTAACTTTAACTATTTTCGTTATATAAAACGGGTTGCAAAGATATGATTATTTTCTTTAATTACAAACAGGTTATCCACAATTTATATGGAAAATAAGAGTTAAATTTGCTTAATTACACAAATGTTAAATTATTGAAATTAAAATTATGGAAATTTCTAAGACAGCAAAAGCTTTTATTAAACAAGAAGAAGTTTACGGAGCACACAATTATCACCCATTAGAGGTAGTACTCGCTCGCGGAGATGGAGCCTTTGTATGGGATGTAGACGGAAAAAAATATTTTGACTTTCTCTCGGCATACTCGGCAGTTAATCAAGGGCATTGCCATCCTAAAATTGTTAAGGCGTTAACCGACCAAGCAAGTAAATTGTGTCTTACTTCTAGAGCATTTTATAATGATTGCTTGGGTCCTTACGAAGAATATATTCACAAATATTTTGGATACGACAAGGTTTTGCCTATGAATTCGGGTGCCGAGGCTGTAGAGACGGCGCTTAAATTGGCTAGAAAATGGGGCTACAAGAAAAAGGGAATCGCAGAAAACCAAGCTTTAATTATTGGTTGTGAGAATAACTTTCATGGTAGAACTATCTCTATTGTATCTCTTTCTAGCGACCCCGACTCTTATTCGGGTTATGGCCCTTTTACACCTGGTTTAATTAAAATTCCTTACAACGATGTGCCTGCTTTAGAGGCTGTTTTAAAAGCACACAGTAAAAACATAGCTGCTCTAATGCTTGAACCTATTCAAGGAGAGGCTGGTGTTTTTGTTCCAGACGAGGGGTATCTTAAAAAGTGTTTCGATTTATGTAAGGCTCATAATGTACTGTTTATTGCAGACGAAGTTCAAACAGGCATAGCCCGTACTGGTAGAATTCTCTGCTGCGACCACGAAGATGTGCGCCCAGACATAGTAATTCTTGGTAAAGCAATTTCTGGAGGAGTTCTTCCTGTATCGGCAGTATTGGCAGACGATGAAATTATGCTAACTATAAAGCCGGGCGAACATGGCTCAACTTTTGGAGGTTTCCCACTTGCATGTAAAGTAGCAATGGCTGCCCTTGAGGTAGTTAAAGATGAGAATCTTGCAGAAAAGGCAGTTCATTTAGGCGAGATTTTCCGTAGAGAACTATCGGCTTTTGATTCTCCATTTATTGAATTGGTAAGAGGTAAAGGTCTTATGAATGCTATTGTTGTAAAACCACATAACGGAAAAGAGGCTATAGATGTTTGTTATAAAATGGCAGAAAATGGTCTTTTAGCAAAACCAACTCATAGGCATATAATTAGATTAGCACCTCCTTTGGTAATAAGTGAAGAAGACTTAATGGCAGCTATAGAGGTTATTAAAAAATCTTTCCGTTCGCTAGAAGGTTCAGTAGAAGATTCTTTAGAAGCTTAAATAATATGCAATCTACTTCAAAGATATTAATGATAAGACCCATAAAATTTGGGTTCAATGAGCAAACATCTACCAATAATGCATTTCAGGTAAAAGGGTTTGAACAAGATGCTGCTATAAAAGCTGGTGCCGAGTTCGATGCCTTTGTAGAGATGCTAAGGGCTCAAGATGTAGAGGTTGTGGTTATAGAAGATACCCCACAGCCCCATACTCCAGACTCTATATTTCCCAACAACTGGTTCTCTACTCACCAAGGCGGTACTTTGGTGCTTTATCCTATGTTTGCTCCAAATCGTAGGTTAGAAAGGAAGCCCGCTGTACTAGATTTTCTAAAACAGAACAAAAATGTTAAAAGAATAGTAGACCTAACCTACTTTGAAGGCGAGAATAAATTCTTAGAAGGTACAGGTAGTATGGTTCCAGATAGAGACAGTAATCTTATCTATGCCTGTAAATCTATTAGAACTAACCAAGAGGTTTTGGAAAAATTCTGCGATGAGCTAGATTTCGATTATCTACTTTTTGATGCATTCGACCAAGCAGGCAACCCAATATATCACACAAACGTAATGATGAGTGTTTGTACAAAATTTGTTGTAGTGTGCTTAGATGCCATAAAAGATTTAGATGAAAGGGCTAGTCTAATAGAGCTTGCCGAGGAAAGTGATAAAGAGGTAATTGAGATATCGCTAGAGCAAATGGCTCAGTTTGCGGGGAATATGCTTGAAGTGCGTAGCAAATCGGGAGAGCCGTTGCTGTTAATGTCTCAAACTGCAAAAGAGTCACTAGACCAAGAACAGATAGAAAAACTAGAGAACTATTGTAAAATAATTGCTCCTAACCTCTCTACAATAGAGAATAATGGGGGCGGGTCTGCAAGGTGTATGATTGCCGAGCTATTTGTTTGATAAACTATTGTTTTGCAACTAGTTAATTGGCGAAC
>CAZHHY010000215.1:0-2702 GCA_964532375.1 uncultured Muribaculaceae bacterium | reverse complement strand
ATTCCGCTCCACTCCCTTAAGAGTTCGTTTAGGGGAGTCTTAATAATATGGCCTACGGCAGGGTCCATTATATATAGTTTGCCCCTTTTATAGCTTGATAATACTACATAATGTAGGTATCCATCTTCTTTTTTTAAATGGAGTATTGCCGGTTTTGGGATTTTTTCTAAAGATTGTGCTGTTCCTTTATATGCCTCTGCTTGTAAGCCTATTTTTAATGCTGCCTCTTTGAGCCCTTTAATTGTTGTGCCCGAAGAATCGGTGCCGCTAAGGTATCTTATTAAAGAGACGCTTATTTTCAGCCCTTTGTGGGCTGCTACCGAAGCTAGAGCTGCTGCACCACAGTCGCTTCTATCTTTCTGCCTAACTTTTACAGACAGCCATAAATTCTTGTTAATTAATAGTTCCCATAACCTCGCCATTTCTACCTCCTCTTTTAAAAAAGAAACGGGATGCTATCTTTCGCACATACTCTTCTGCTCTCAAGAGAAATCTACCCCACTAAAACATTCCCGTTTCCAAAGGCTAATCTATGCCTAAAAATTAGAAAAATTAGATGAGAAAGCATAATTGGGTAAAGATTTTACCTTGTGCTCAATAATTTCGGATATTAAAAAATATTGACATTTTTCAAGTAAGGAAAAATTGAAGGGGCAATAGGCTCAATAAGTGGATAAAAATAAGAAGAGGCAAAGTGTTGGGCAGGTATTATCTCATACAAATTATTGATTGCATTAAAGAAATAGATAATTACGCTAAGAATAAGGCAATATTTAAGTATCCCAAAAATAACTCCTAATAATCTATCTAACCATCCTAAAAGTGCAAATTTAACAATGCCAGAGAGTGCCTTGCCAATTAAATTAACAAGAATGAGTACAGCAATAAATATTATTGCGAAAGAGATAATTCCAATAAGTTTGCTCTCTGAATGGAGGAAAGCGCGAATCCATTGAGAAAGAAGTTCAGAGAAGTGCCAGCCAGCCCAAATTCCTAAAAGTAGTGATGCAAGTGTTGCAAGTTGTCTTACTAGACCATTAATCAACCCACCAACAATGGCTGGGATAAAACAGATGAGGATAAAAATATCTAGAAAGTTGATAGAAAAACCCATAATCATTTTTTTTCAAAAGTAACGAAAAATCGTATCTTTGCAAATTCAAGAAAAATTCCAATATGAAATTTGCCGAATATAAAAACTTAGATCTCGTAGAGATAAACCGCTCTGTATTAGAAATGTGGAATAAGGAAAAATGTTTTGAAAAAACTATTTCCGAGAGGGAGGGCGCTCCAAAATTTATTTTCCATGAAGGTCCACCTTCGGCAAACGGTATGCCGGGTATTCATCACGTTATGGCAAGAGCTATAAAGGATGTGTTTTGCCGGTACAAAACTCAAAAGGGTTTTTTAGTTCAGCGCAAAGCTGGATGGGATACTCATGGCCTGCCTGTTGAATTGGGCGTAGAAAAAATGCTGGGCATAACTAAGGAAGATATAGGAAAAACCATTACTGTAGAGCAGTACAATGCTGCATGCCGAAAAGAGGTAATGAAATATACAAAAGAGTGGGAGAGTCTTACCGAGCAAATGGGATATTGGGTAGATATGAATGACCCCTATATAACCTACGATAATAGATATATAGAAACTCTTTGGCATTTACTTAAGGTTATTTATGAAAAAGGCTATCTCTACAAAGGCTATTCTATTCAGCCTTTCTCGCCTGCTGCAGGTACTGGCCTTAGTACTCACGAGCTAAACCAGCCAGGATGTTATAAAGATGTAAAGGATACAACTTGTGTAGCTCAGTTTAAAGTTATTAGAGATAGTAAATCAGAAGAGCTATATTCTATTAGTAATAAGGCTCTTAATAAAGAGGTTCCTCTTTATATGATAGCTTGGACAACAACTCCTTGGACACTTCCTTCTAATACCGCCCTTTGTGTAGGGCCACAAATTGAGTACGTTTTGGTAGACTCGTTTAACCCATACTCGGGGAAAGAGGCTCTATATATAGTAGCAAAGGAATTGGTGAGTGCACACTTCAACCCTAAGGGAGAAGAGCTCTCTATGGAAGAGTATAGTCAAGGGGATAAAATTGTTCCATTCCGTGTTTTAAACAAGGTATTTAAGGGAAAAGATCTTTGTGGAATAACCTATGAGCAACTGATTCCTTGGGTAAATCCAGGAGAAGAAGCATTTAAAGTTATCCCAGGAGATTTTGTGACTACCTCAGATGGTACTGGCATTGTACATATAGCACCCACTTTTGGTGCCGATGACCAGCGCGTTGCAAAAACTAATAATGTTCCTGCACTTATGGTAAAGGATATAGATGGTAACATGCAAGCCTTAGTAGATAGAACTGGTAAATTTTATAAAATAGAGCAATTAGATAACGAATTTGTTGCTCAATATGTGACTAAAGCGCTGTATAATGAGTATGCTGGACGGTTTGTTAAAAATTCGTACGACCCTGCTCTTACAGAAGAAGATATTACATTAGATGTAGATTTAGCAGTTATGCTAAAGCAACAGGGGCTAGCTTTTAAAATTGAGAAATTCTCTCACTCATACCCTCATTGTTGGCGAACAGATAAGCCAGTACTTTACTATCCTTTAGACTCGTGGTTTATTAAAACTACTGCTGTACAACAGCGAATGATAGAGTTAAACAAAACTATAAACTGGAAACCCGAATC
>CAZHHY010000214.1:0-2708 GCA_964532375.1 uncultured Muribaculaceae bacterium | reverse complement strand
GAACTATTCTTGGAACAAATATCAATACAAATCCAGGATTTTTCTTTGGCGATGGACCTCCAATTCCAATAAAATGAATAGGGCAAATCGGCCAAGCATTCCAAACAAATGTGCCTCTCTCTCCCAACCAATAATCTCTCACACACCGGACACACCTCCGGGAAAAACAAAAAACCTACTCCCATTTAATTTATCAATTCTACAACCGACGCCTGCTTAACCTGAAAATCGTTCCGTAATATACTCTGCACTCTACCCCCCTGGAAATAATAGCGATTAACTATCTCTTCTTCTAGCAAAGGTTTAATCTCTTCCATTCCTGTTTTGAGAACATCACTTTTACTCATCTTAACTATTTTATCTACAAGGGTTGTCTCTTTACTCATTAAGTCATATAGCGACTCCCTTTTTGCCATTGCAACAAATTTATCGAACTCTACCTCGGTAGCTGTCCTGTGGTCAAACTCTTTTTGAGAAGCCCAATTCACAAATTGTTCGTACTCCTGGTTAGTAAGTTCAAATTTAGATGGAGCTGCAATAGAGTCATGATCTCTAAAATAGAGAATAGAATACTCATGAAGAATTTGGGCATATATAAGTGCCACTGTTGGGCGGCTATAGTATGGCGGGTCTATTTTAATATCTGGCGTAACTCCACCTCCATCATAAACAGTTCTCCCTTTTAACAAAGTCTTGAATGGCATAGTCAATGAATCTGGAATGTAACCAACACTGCCATCTTCATTCCTTTGCGAATAATCTATTGCTTGAACACAACGGCCACTTGGGGTATAATATTTAGCTGTAGTTATCTTAATTTTATTGTTGTAGCCAACATCCCTTATAGATTGAACCAACCCTTTTCCAAATGTACGAGTTCCAATAATGGTAGCTCGGTCTAAATCTTGAAGTGCCCCAGCTACAATCTCAGAAGAAGAGGCCGACCCTGAATTTACTAAAACCACCAAAGGGAGCAGCGTATCTACCGGTTCTTCGGTTGTAGAGTATTCAAATTGAGCCTGTTTAAGCTTACCCTTAGAATAAACTACCAACGTATTTTTGGGAACAAACAGCGACACTATTTCTACAGCCTCGTCTAATAGACCACCACCATTACCTCTTATATCTAAAATTAATCTTTTTAGTGCCGGGTTCCTTTTAAGCTCTAGCAAAGCTTTTTTTACATCCTTTGCACCACCTAATGTGAACCCAGTGAGACTTATATAGCCAACAGAGTCACTCAGCATTCCAGAATACAACACATCTGGAAAATGCACCTTCTCTCTTGTCACTTTTAAATCTGTAGTATCTCCCCCTCTCAATTTCTTAATAGTAAAAAGAACATCTGTACCAGCTACCCCTTTCATCTTTGCACTACACTCATCTACACGCAGTGGTGCAACCGAAACCCCATCAATTGCAATAATAAGATCTCCATCGTGAAGGCCAGCTTTGGCAGCAGGGGTATTTTCATGTACTTCTGAAATAAGAACATTGTTACCATCTTTTCTTATAATAGCTCCAATCCCTCCATAGCTCCCAGTTGTGAGCAACTCCAAACTCTCTCTCTCTTCGTCTGGAATAAAAACTGTATAGGGGTCTAAAAATTCCAACATAGCTTTTGTGGCTTCTAGTAATAGACTATCTAGATCTACTTTGTCTACATAGAGCATATTTATCTCTTTCAAAACATTCATTTGAACCTCTAGGCTCTTCCCCACTTTAAAACTCTGAGACTGTGCCCCCGAGTTAATTGACAAAAACAACATGAAAGATGTTGCTGCTACCGTCAAGATTTTCTTAAATATCATATATATTCTTATTAATAATACAAAAATAAAGTTTTTGTATCTTTGATGCAATTATGATTGCGATGGAAATAATATTTGCGACATCTAACTTACATAAATTACATGAAGCACAAAGTATTATTGGAGAAAATACCTCTCTTATAATACCTGCTCAAATAGGCATAAACCACGATATCCCCGAAGATGGAGATACATTAGAAGAGAATGCTCTTTTTAAGGCCGAGTATCTTTTTAAAATAACTGGCAAAAATTGTTTTGCCGATGATACCGGCCTAGAGGTAGAAGCTCTAGCAGGAGCACCTGGAGTAAGATCGGCCAGGTATGCCTCCTCTGAGTGTGATTCACGTCTAAATATGCAAAAATTGCTCAAAGAACTAAATGGTTCGAGTAATAGAAAAGCCCGCTTCCGCACAGTAATTGCCCTATTTCTAAATGGCAAGCAATACTTTTTTGAAGGGATACTAAACGGTACAATTGCCCAGAGCGAATCTGGAGCAAGAGGCTTTGGATACGACCCTCTATTTACTCCAAATGGATATACCAAAACTCTTGCCGAACTCACCGATTCTCAAAAAAATCTTATTTCGCATAGAGGTATTGCAATAAGGAATCTTTCGCAATTTCTTGAAAACTCTATAAACACATGAGTTCAGAAACTTTCAAAATAATTGTTTTACACACCTTTAAGCATAAAGAATCGGGGATTATATTACAGGGATATACCTATAAGAGTGGCCGAGAATCATTTTATATAAAAAATGGTAAAACTTCTTCAAAAAAACAGATGCTTTCTCTTTTGCACCCGCTGAGCATTATAGAAGGCACTCTCTCTTCTCGTAGTTTTGGTGAACTCAAAACTTTAAAAGAGTTCGATGCCATTTATAAACTAAGTTCTAT
>CAZHHY010000213.1:0-2718 GCA_964532375.1 uncultured Muribaculaceae bacterium | reverse complement strand
GCATGTCTAATTTGGCAATGAGCCCTAATGCTATAGTGCCTCTTCCCGAATCTCCTGTTCCCTCTTGGTTAAAAAAAATGATGAAAAAATAAAACATGAACTCTATGAAAAAATTCTATGAGAAACACAAAACGGCCCTAATGTGGACGTTGTTTGCCGGAACCATAGTTGTGGTTTTCCTTTTGGGATTGCTTGCCTCTTCTGTAACAGAAAGAAGGGCAGAAATTGCAACCCTATTTAATAACAAAAGAGTAGAAATTACTGGAATTGAATCTAGAAGTGAAATTTGGGGTGAAAATTACCCGCGCGAATATGAAACCTGGCTTAAGACAAAAGAGATGGATTTCGAGAGCAAGCATCTTGGAAACAAAGTTCACGATATTTTAGAAGAGAGACCCAATATGGTTGTACTTTGGGCAGGCTATGCTTTCTCAAGAGATTACAGTGCACCAAGGGGTCATGCTCATGCAATTGAAGATATCACTCACACTCTAAGAACAGGTGCTCCTTCTGAAACCGAAAAAGATATGCAGCCAGGAACATGTTGGTCTTGTAAAGGACCAGATGTACCCCGTATGATGGCTCAGGTTGGAATAGAGAAGTTTTATTCTGTTCCATGGTCTCATTATGGTAACGAAATAGTTAACTCTGTAGGCTGTGCAGATTGCCACAATCCAGAAAACATGAACATAGCCATATCTAGGCCTGCATTGGCCGAGGCGTTCCAAAGATTGGGTAAAGATATAGGTAAAACATCTATTCAAGAGAGACGCTCACTTGCTTGTGCTCAGTGCCATGTTGAGTACTACTTTAAGGGAGATGGTAAATATCTAACTTTTCCATGGGACAAGGGTAGCAGCGTAGAAGATATTGAGAGCTATTATGACTCAATTGGTTTTTCTGATTGGACTCATACTCTTAGCAGAGCGCCAATGTTAAAGGCTCAGCACCCAGATTATGAGCTATTCATGAAAGGTCCTCACGCACAAAGAGGGCTCTCTTGTGCAGATTGCCATATGCCATATAAAACAGATGGTGCTATTAAGTATAGCGACCACCATTTAGTTTCGCCTCTTAAGTATATAGATAGAACTTGTCTCACATGCCATAGAGATAGCGAAGAAAAGCTTTTAAGCTACGTATATGAATATCAAGATAAAATTCTTGAAACCAGAGACCGTGTAGAGGTAGAGTTAGTTAAAGCTCACGTTGGAGCAAAATTTGCTTGGGATAATGGTGCTTCCGAAAAACAGATGGAGCCAGTGCTTAAGCTTTTGAGAGCAGCACAGTGGAGGTGGGATTTTGCAGTTGCCTCTCACGGAGCCTCTTTCCATGCGCCAGTAGAGACTCAAAGAATTCTATCGCATAGTCTAGATAAGAGCTACCAAGCACAACTACAAGTAAATAAGGTTCTTGCACAACTTGGTGTAAAGGAAGAGATTCCAACACCAGATATTGCTACTAAAGCTAAAGCCCAACAATATATTGGCTTAGACATGCCTAAGTTACGTGCAGCTAAAGAACAATTCATTACTACAACAATACCTGAATGGTTAACAAAAGCAAAGGCAAACGACAGATTATTATAGAAGAAACCACAATTGTATTGGCGGTTATAATTGCAGGGTTCGCCCTGCAATTATTTACAGGAAGCTTTAGTACTTTTTCGCGAGGCTTTAGCAGCTTTTCTGAAATTGTCAATAATTTTAATGGATACTTTAATAGTGCCTTCTTGGCATTTCCAGTAAATATTATTTTAATTGGGCTACTGCTTCTTGTTCTATTTATGAAAAGAAGTACAGCGCTCTCTAGAATGGCTTCGGGTTCACTCTCGGTTATTTTATTGGTGGCCGTTACGTTGGCAGCACTATGGATGGGCTTGGTGCCAGGTAACCATGTTAAAATATCTTGGCCGTTTGTTTTGCTATACTTAATGCTGTTAATAAATCTTATTGCAGTAATATCTTTAAGGATAAAGTCTTTATCAATAAGATTGAAACCTTTATCTATAGAACCTAAAGAATCGAAACCTCACTCTCTAAGATCTAATTTTTGGTCATTTAGGAATATCTCCTTCTTGCTAAACCATCTTGGTCTATTGCTTATACTACTTGCAGCAGGGCCGGGATCGGCAGATAAAGCACGCTATTTTATGCGAGTTGTAGAGGGCACTACCGAGTGGCGGGGCGAACTATTTAGTGTTACAGAAGATGCCCCAAAAGAGGGTTCGTTAAAAGAGCTCCCTTTAGCAATAGAACTTATAGATTTTAAGATGGAAGAGTATGCACCTAAACTTGCAGTAATTGATGTAAACAGTGGTGAATCAATGCCTAAAGGAAAGGGTGTTTTCTTTGAAGCTATTCCAAATACAAAAGAGACTATTGGCAGCTGGGTTTTACAAGTAGATACTTTCTCATATAAGGCTAGGTATGCCCCAAGTGCATTTGTAGTTGCTAAAGACTTACTGGGAGATACTGTTACACAAGGGTGGGTTAGTTGCGGCAACTACTTCCAAAGCTATAAGTTACTACACTTAACAGACTCTCTTTGTGTTGCAATGACTTTCCCAGAGCCTCAAAGTTTTAAATCTCAAGTAAAAGTATTTACAAACAAAGGTAAAATAGTTGAAGGAGAGATTAGGGTAAACCATCCTATGCGAGTTGGCAGCTGGATGATATACCAGCATTCATACGATACACAACGAGGCCGCGACTCTGA
>CAZHHY010000212.1:918-2756 GCA_964532375.1 uncultured Muribaculaceae bacterium | reverse complement strand
ATGAAAATGCTAAATAAAGCTAAAAATAAGGGCATTCCTTTTTTCATTACACCCTATTACCTCTCACTCCTTTGTACCGATCTAAAAGGATTTGACGACTTTTCAATAAGGTCTTATATATTGTATACCGATTCCTTAGTAGACACCTATGGAAATATTAAGGCATGGGAAAGAGAAGATGCTGTTGTAGAGGGCGAGCCCAATGCTGCAGGCTGGCTCTTGCCTAATGGCCATAACATTCATAGAAGGTATCCAGAAGTAGCAATTATGATTCCAGACACTCGAGGCCGTAGCTGCGGTGGCCTTTGTGCCTCTTGCCAAAGGATGTACGATTTTCAAAGCGAACGATTAAATTTTGATATGGATGCCCTGAAACCAAAAGAGAGTTGGGACAAGAAACTAACAAAACTCATGGGCTATTTTGAAACAGATTCAAAGTTAAGAGACATCCTTATTACTGGTGGAGACGCTCTTATGAGTAGCAACAAAGCTTTAGAAAAGATTTTTAACGCTGTCATAAAAATGGCTTTTCAAAAGAGAGAGGCTAATAAATTAAGACCAAACGGCCAAAAATACTACGAGATTGAGAGAATTAGACTAGGGTCTAGATTGCTTGCATACTTACCAATGAGAATTGGACCAGATTTAATTTCTCTTCTAAAGGAATTTAGAAAAAAAGGGTTAGAGGCCGGAATTAAGCAGTTTGTTATCCAAACGCACTTTCAAAGCCCTCTAGAGATTACAATAGAGGCAAGAAAAACAATTGAGGCAATACTTAGTGCAGGATGGGTTATCTCTAACCAAATGGTCTTTACAGCTGCCGCCTCAAGAAGAGGACATACAGCAAAGCTAAGGCAAACTCTCAATTCTTTAGGGGTTGTAACCTACTATACTTTCTCTGTTAAAGGTTTCGAAGAAAACATGGAAGTATACTCCCCTAATAGCAGATCTATGCAAGAGCAAATAGAAGAGAAATCCTTTGGTAAAATGACCAAAGAGCAGCAAATAGAACTTAATGAGATTTTTAGAAAAGGAGAGAATATAGCTTCCAATCTAAATAGCTTTATGAAATCTAACAACTTGCCCTTTCTACCTACAGATAGAAATGTTCTTAATTTACCAGCAATAGGAAAAAGCATGACTTTTCAAATGGTTGGAATCTCTAAGGAGGGTAAAAGAATTCTAAAGTTCGACCATGATAGAACTAGAGAGCATAGCCCAATAATTGACAAGATGGGTGAAGTCTATATAATAGAGAATAGGTCTATTGCTTCATACTTAAATGAACTCGCAGCAATGGGAGAGAAAAAAGCAGATTACTCATCTATATGGAACTATACATCGGGAGATACAGAACAACTATTCCCACTTTTCGATTATGCACCAACCCAATATTTGCACACGAACAAAATAACATACTTTAAAGAGTTAACATAATACTCTTTAAACCAAAGACCTCTTTACAACAAAGATTATTTATGATATTACACCAGAACCAAGCATTTCATCGCCATGGTACCAAGCTGCAAATTGGCCAGGGGCTATACCTCTTTGGGGTTCATTAAAGACTACGTATATACCCTTTTCATTACATATTAACTTTGCATCTTGAAGCGGTTGACGATATCTTATTCTTAACTTATAATCTCTAGTTTCTCCTGGTTTCATGGCAAGATCTGTGCGTATCCAGTGAACCTCGTTTTTATTTATAAAAAGGGCTTTTCTGTACAAGCCAGGGTGGTCTTGGCCTTCTCCTACATAAATTATATTGGTATCTATATCTGTAGCAATAATAAACAGAGGATGAACATGACCGCCAATATTGAGTCCTTTTCTTT
>CAZHHY010000212.1:0-908 GCA_964532375.1 uncultured Muribaculaceae bacterium | reverse complement strand
GAAGTGAGCACCTGTATGAGTTCCAATGATAGATCCAGAGTCTTCATTGTAAGAGTATGGCTGTGATATTAAAGATAACTTATCTATTTCTTGATAGCCATTTTTGCACTGCTCAAATATTTCATTACCATGGTAAAAATCTTTAAATATCTCTACTACATTACCATCTTTAGCCTCTAACTTTTGCTTTAAAAACAAAGGAAGATCTATCTTCCCAACAAAACAGATTCCTTGAGAATCTTTTTTATTTGCCGAGGGAAGAGCTGCTTTAATTGCAATCTCTCTAACTTGTGGTTTTAGTAAGTGTCCAATTGGAAATAACGCTTTTGAAAGTTGCTCTTGAGAAAGTTGACATAGAAAATAGCTTTGATCTTTATTGGGGTCGGTACCAGCTAGTAATCTATAAACCTCTTGTCCCTCTGGGTTAATTTCTGTCTCCTTAATACAATAGTGACCTGTTGCCACACAATCGGCACCAAGTTCCAAAGCAGTTTTAAGAAAAGCTTCAAATTTAATCTCTCTATTACACAAAATATCGGGGTTTGGAGTTCTACCCAACTTATATTCAGAGAACATATAATCTACTACCCGCTTACTGTACTCTTGGCTAAGATCTACAAAGTGAAAAGGGACATCCAATTTCTTGGCCACCATCTGAGCAATTGCTTTATCGTCTTTCCATGGACAATCTCCAAACAATGTTCCTGTGGTATCGTGCCAGTTTTGCATGAAAAGGGCTATAACTTCGTGACCCTGCTCTTTGAGCAGATAGGCAGCTACACTGGAATCTACACCCCCCGAAAGCCCTACCGCTATTTTCATTCTAGTAAAATTTGAGAAAAAATAAAATAGAAAAAAGGGTAAGCTTAATATATCGCACCGCTACAACCACCTACCCTTGCTGCCTT
>CAZHHY010000211.1:0-2760 GCA_964532375.1 uncultured Muribaculaceae bacterium | reverse complement strand
GGTGAGAGAGATGCTCTACCGCTACCAAAGGTGTGGTATTATTGTTAGTTGCCATACGAGACACTCATGTTTGCTGGGATTACAATGTTAAAGTCTGCTCTGCTCTCATTTGGCTCAAATGAAAAAATATTTTGTTTCTGAACTATAGAGATGGTTTTAAATCTTAGATTTGGTGCATATATTTTAATGTAATGTGCTATTCCAGATCTATATGCAGAGTGGAGCTCTCCATTAAAGTGAAAGAAGTACCCACCTTTTGGAAGGTTGGCCACTATAAAATGTGCCATAGTGGCATCTTTTACCATTTGGGCCTTAACAAGATTACCCAGAGTTACGCTACTCATTGGAGCTTGCATGGTCTCCTTAAAAACATTGGCAATATGTTCGTAAAATTTTTCTTTAAAATCCATTGGCATTGGCAGAGGTGCAATGTAACTTTTGGCTTTTGAAGTTAGTGAATCCAGAGCGGCTTCGCCCCTTTTAGAGACTATCCTTGCATAGCGCCTTGGAACATTAGTAGCTACAAATGGAATCTCATTTTTTTGTACATATTGCAAAATGGGTTTATAGTCGGTAGCAAAATTTGACCAAAGAACAGAGCTCTCTATGTAAGTGTTAAAATCAATAACTTTGCTGTTTAGCATCTCATCCAATACTGTTTGATTGTCTGCCTCCCACATCTCTGCCCCTACAACCAAGTTTGATTTTTTTAAACTATGTAAATCTTTTACCAACTGGAGCTCTAACCAGTGTGAAATAACGTCGTTGTGCAGTTCGCCAAAAAAGCAAATATCGGCAGCAGCCACCGAGTTTAACATTTGGCTGTAAGTGACCTTCACACCACTGCTATTATAGACTATATATGCTGGTTTATCATTAGCGTAACTTTGTTGTGCCTCTGCGTTTGAAAATCTAAAGAGCAAGGCCACAATTAAAAATGTAGTAAGGTAAGTTCTATTTTTCATTATCTGTAAATTAATAGTTATTCTCTTTTTTAATAATTGTAGTGTTTTAGTTCAATCTTCTTCTGAGCAAGATTATGGTACCAATAAGGGTTAATAGCGCTGGTATCAACCAAGTAAGAATTAGATTCCACTTGGGCAATTTGTCTATAGTTAAAAATATTTTATTGTCTATGGGAAAGTCTCTTGTTACATTAATTGGGAGTTGACCATTTGTAAGCCAATGTATAACCCCATTACTAAAATGATTATTACCCCTTGTTACCCCTTTTCTTGACGAGGTAAATTCTGCATTGCTTATAGTATGAGCATCACCAATTATAACAATTCTCTGCTCCCTTCCATCAATCTCCCTTGAGAGAGCAAAAGAGGTTGGAATTAATCGCTGCTGTTCGCCTGCAGCTCTATTGTATACTATAGTATCGGTTACAAAGTTTTTGGTCTCTATCTCGTTCCAAGTTCCACTAGAAGAGGTAGTGGTGAGTGGCGTTATTACAAAGTCTCCATCTAATTTATAGTCCAAGCCAACGGCAGAGGGCATTGTAACAACTCTATTGAATAGAAACCTAAAGTGATGTGAGAGCTCATTTGCTAGTGGGGTGCCTTTAGAGAGAATGAGTGTTGGAGAAAAATCTTGATCTGGGTGTACCAAAACTCCTTCAAGTGTTTCTACTCCCACCATCTCGAGTATGTTTTTTAAATAGTGATCTCTTCCAGGCTCTATGGTTATCAACATGTTGCCTCCATTATTGAGATAGTCTATAATCCGTTCTTCTGCTAACGGAGAGAGTTCTCTTTTAGGGTCTGCAATTACCAAGATTTGAGTGGAGTCTAGTAGAGAGTAGTTGTCAGTTTCATCTAAGTTGGCAGTATAGACGTCAAAGCCTTGGTTAATGAGAGCCATCCTACTTGGCTTTTCTGCAGCAAAGGTGGCGTAATCGCTCTCACCTGCTCTATCTATTGAGGGCTCGCCATACCCTGTGGTAAAGGTTACAATAGGAGCATTATTGGTCAATCTATAGAAGACAGCAGCTATTTCAGCCTCTGTTGGGTATCTATCTAAATCATCAAAGGCTCGCAAAAAGGTTTTCTCTCCATTTTTCAGCTCAATCACTCTAACAAAAGTGTTGTTCTCTGGCCAAAGATCTATGACATCCTTAATCTCTTTTGGAGTAAGAAGTTTATCAAAATCTATCTCTACCGAGTTAGAGATTTGCCGGGCTATATCTTCTGGTGCAGTAACTCCAGCTACATAGTCGAAGTTGTTGAGAGGCTCGTCGTAATAATAAACATAATCCATCTTAAGGTTGGGTAAGAACCGTTTGAGATCATAAAACTTATCTTTATCTCTGTTCATAGTGATTGGAATACCCATAAAAAAGTTGTAGTCTGCCATATTTACATAGGTAGTCATCTTTACCTTTCCCTCTACCTTCTTTAAAATATTACGGCTATTCTCTGTAAGGGTATTAGCCTTAACTTGAGACGCATCGTAATAGAGAGTTAGTTTTGGTGTTGCAGAGATATATGCAACAAGTGAGGCTACTATTAAGACCAATGCATAGCGCGCAACTATCCTCTCTCTATTACTGGTAACTTTATCTGAATAGAGCTTAATAATGCTCAAACTTATAAAGACTCCTATGACAATTAAAAAGTAGAGAATATCTGCACTTGTAATTAACCCCTCTAGAAATTTATCGGCACGCCCCTCTAGTGATAGCCAATGGGTAATGTCTCTTATGGTGTCAAAGTTTTGTCCAATTGAGCCTATGTTGTTAAAGAGTGCTAAAACACC
>CAZHHY010000210.1:0-2765 GCA_964532375.1 uncultured Muribaculaceae bacterium | reverse complement strand
ATATGAACGACGGCACCAACGAAGGGATAAGACACAAGTCTAAGCCATTTTTCTCTTGTCAGTTTCATCCAGAGGCTTCAAGTGGTCCTACAGACACAGAGTTTCTATTCGACAATTTTGTTAACCTTCTTTAAATTTTAGAAATGTATAAAAAAATAGATAAAGTACTCATACTAGGCTCAGGAGCTCTTAAAATTGGAGAGGCAGGAGAATTTGATTATTCAGGCTCTCAGGCTCTTAAGGCTCTTAAAGAAGAGGGGATTAAAACAGTTCTTATAAACCCAAATATTGCCACAGTTCAAACATCGGAAGGGGTAGCAGATAAAATATATTTTTTACCCATTACTCCCTATTTTGTAGAGGAGGTTATAAAAAAAGAGAAACCAAAAGGAATTCTTTTAGCTTTTGGTGGACAAACTGCACTCAACTGTGGTGTAGAACTATACAAAGCAGGCATATTTGAAAAATACAATCTAAAGGTATTAGGAACTCCTGTTCAAGCTATAATGGAGACAGAAGACAGGGAGTTGTTTGTTAAGAAGTTAGATCAAATTAATGTTGAAACAATAAAAAGCAAAGCTGTAGAAAACATTGAAGATGCCTGCGTTGCTGCCAAAGAGCTTGGCTACCCTATTATTTTACGAGCCGCCTATGCTTTGGGAGGTCTTGGAAGTGGATTTTGCGATAACGAAACAGAGCTTAAGCAACTAGCAGAAAAAGCATTCGCCTATTCAACTCAAGTTTTAGTAGAGAAGTCATTAAAGGGCTGGAAAGAGATAGAGTATGAAGTTGTGAGAGACCGTTTCGACAACTGTATTACCGTTTGTAACATGGAGAATTTCGATCCGCTTGGAATTCATACTGGAGAGAGCATAGTAGTAGCACCTTCACAAACTCTTACAAATAGAGAGTTTCATCTTTTAAGAGAACTTTCAATTAAAATTGTTAGACATATAGGAATTATTGGTGAGTGTAATGTACAATATGCCTTTGACCCTCATTCAGAAAATTATAAAGTTATTGAGGTAAATGCACGCTTGAGTAGATCATCTGCATTAGCTTCAAAAGCAACTGGTTATCCCCTAGCCTTTGTAGCTGCAAAATTAGGTTTAGGATATGGCTTATTTGAATTAAAAAACTCTGTTACAAAAACCACCCCTGCTTTTTTTGAACCTGCTCTTGACTATATTGTCTGTAAAATTCCAAGATGGGATCTTTCTAAGTTTCAAGGAGTCTCTAGAGAGATTGGCTCTAGTATGAAGAGTGTTGGCGAAGTTATGTCTATTGGTAGAAGCTTCGAAGAGGCTATCCAAAAAGGGTTGCGAATGATTGGCCAAGGGGCTCATGGCTTTGTTGCTAACAAAGAGATCACAGTAGACGATATAGATAAATCTTTAAGAGAACCTACAGATAACCGCATATTTGTTATTTCAAAGGCATTCCAAAAAGGGTATACAGTAGATCAAATTCACCAATTAACTAAAATAGATAGATGGTTTTTAGAGAAATTACATACTATTGTTAAGACATCTAAGGAGTTAGCTAAATTACATGATAAAGTAGATCTAAAAGACAATCTCTTGTTAAAAGCAAAACAACAAGGTTTTTCTGATTTTCAAATTGCAAGGCTAATATATAAAGATAAGATAGATCCAGATATAACATCGGCCTACATAAGAGATTATAGAAAAGAGAGGGGGATTGTGCCAGTTGTAAAACAAATTGATACACTCGCAGCTGAGTATCCTGCTCAAACAAATTACCTTTATCTTACTTATAATGGAACTTACAATGATGTAGTGTATCTTGGTGATAAAAAGTCTGTTATAGTACTTGGCTCTGGTGCCTATAGAATTGGAAGTTCGGTGGAGTTCGACTGGTGTTCTGTGAATGCCTTACAAACTATTCGTAACTGTGGCTGGAGGGGAGTAATGATTAATTACAATCCCGAAACTGTCTCTACAGATTATGATATGTGCGATAGGCTCTATTTTGATGAACTCACCTTTGAGCGAGTAATGGATATATATGAGCTCGAGAATCCTCATGGTGTGATTGTCTCTGTAGGAGGTCAGATTCCTAATAATTTAGCACTTAGAATGGACAAATCTGGTGTAAAATTACTCGGAACGAGTGCCAAAAACATAGATAAAGCAGAGGATAGACACAAATTCTCTATAATGTTGGATACTCTTAAAATAGACCAACCAAGATGGAAGGAGTTATCTTCTTTGAAAGATGTTAAGCAATTTGTAGATTTGGTTGGCTATCCGGTATTAGTGAGGCCATCTTATGTTCTTTCTGGTGCGGCAATGAATGTGTGTTCTAATCATAGTGAGTTAGAGCAATTCTTGAAGTTAGCCGCCAATGTATCTAAGAAACACCCTGTTGTAGTATCTGAATTTATTGAAAATGCAAAAGAGATTGAGTTAGATGCTGTTGCCAATAAAGGAGAAATGGTTGCATATGCAATATCTGAACATATTGAGTTTGCTGGCGTTCACTCTGGCGATGCCACTATACAATTCCCCCCTCAAAAATTGTATGTAGAGACTGCTAGGCGTATTAAGAAAATTGCTAGAAAAATAGCACAAGAACTCGAAATTACTGGCCCTTTTAATATTCAATTCCTTGCAAAAGAGAATGACATTAAAGTTATAGAGTGCAACTTAAGAGCCTCTAGAAGCTTTCCATTTGTTTCTAAAGTTCTTAAAATAAATCTTATTGAATTGACAACCATTTTTTCAAATTATCATATATTACGT
>CAZHHY010000209.1:739-2770 GCA_964532375.1 uncultured Muribaculaceae bacterium | reverse complement strand
ATCTTTATGGTTAAAAATCTTTATACAACTACTAATAAGATTTACATAATTCACACATTTTGAGAACTAAGAGATTCTCCTTACATTAAAATGCTGTTTATGAGCAATTTAAAGAATATTTTGGGAGAGTTTTGCGTTGTAATAGTTGGAGTCGCCGGTAACCTCTTTGCCCAGCCAAGCAGGTTTAGTAAATTCTTGATCTTCTTGCTCGAGTTCAATTTCGGCAATTATAAGCCCCTCATGCTGGCCATGAAATTCATCTACCTCAAATTTAAGGTCACTACTACTGCAAACTGGGATTTCGTACCGTGTCTTATCTATAATACCCGGCTCACAAATTTTCATAAGCTCCTGCGCCTCGGCAACCGGAATCTCTTTCTCCCACTCATAACGCGAAAGCCCACCATCGCTGCTTTTTCCTTTAATGGTTATGTATGCCGAGGCCCCACTAATTCGCACCCTAACGGTTCTTTCAGGCGTGCGCGAGATATATCCCTGTCTAATTACAAATGAGTTAATCGCCTGCGCCTTAAAATCCATAGACGTCACCAAAAACTTTCTCTCAATCTCCGTTGCCATATTTCTATAAATATTTTACTCTAAAGATATAAGTTTCTTGTAGCTTTCCCAAAGCTATCACTAAATCTCTAGATATTATTGCCTTAGCTACAAGAGAATCTTAATATATGCATTACACTCAAATTCTCTTTTGAATAAGGCTCTGTAAAAGAACTACATAGAGATAACTTTGGGAGAGTTCTCTCTTTTCTTTATCTTTAAACAATAATCAAACTAAATGTCATGAAAAAAATCTTCACAACCATTCTATCCGTAGCACTATTTGCAATGCTATCTCTACAAGCTCAAGGCCAAGCAATAGCACAAAGTAACGCAAGTGCACAAACTCAAGTAAATAGACAAACCATAGCAAATGCGCAAAACCCAATAAGCGCAAAGTGCCAAGTCTATCAATTCGAATATCCAATAATGTTGCCGGCAACTCCTGTTAAAAACCAGGCGGTTACAGGCACCTGCTGGTCATTTGCCACTACATCGCTGTTTGAATCGGAACTTATGAGAATGGGAAAGGGCGAATATGAACTATCTGAAATGTTCACTGTGAGACATAATTATATAAACCGAGTAAACGACAATTTCATTAAGCAAGGCAAAGGCAATCTTGGCGAAGGCAGCCTTTCTAATATGGTAATAAACGTGATAAACCAACATGGAATGGTTCCACTTGAGGTATATCAAGGAATTAATTACGACTCCAAAACTCACGACCACACAGAACTCAACGCCTCTATCCAAGCAATAGCAGCAGTTCCGGTTGCTCTAAAGCAAAGAAGTGCCGAGTTTGACATAGTGTTAAACTCAATTTTAGATACCTATCTGGGCCAAGCTCCAGAGAAATTCAATTACAAAGGAAAAGAGTACACCCCAATTACTTTCTTCAAAAGTTTAGGAATAAACACCAACGATTACGTATTTCTTACCAGTTTTACTCACCACCCATTTTACAGCAATTTTGCTCTAGAAATTCCAGACAACTGGATTAGCGCAAGATACCTCAACTTACCACTAGATGAGTTTATGCAGGTAATAGACAACGCATTAAAAACAGGGTACACAATTAGCTGGAGCGGCGATATGAGCGAAAAAAGTTATTCAGACCCTATGGGCCTTGCAGTAAACGCAACAGAGCAAGAGCTAAATAGCGAACCAGGCCGCAAACTCTCATTCAACAGAATTTACCAAGAAGATAAAGTAACACAAGAGAGTAGGCAAAAAGGTTTTGAATCTGGCGTTTCTACAGACGACCACCTCATGCATCTTATTGGCACTGCCAAAGACAAAAACTGCACAACCTACTACGTAGTTAAAAATTCTTGGAAGCCATTCACAAACCGCTTTGGCGGCTACAACCACCTCTCTAGAGAGTATGTTAAAGCAAAAACCATCTCAATAATGGTTCATAAAAACGCAATCCCACCAGCAATTTCCTCTGTTTGTCTTTGAGTTATATAT
>CAZHHY010000209.1:0-729 GCA_964532375.1 uncultured Muribaculaceae bacterium | reverse complement strand
TTTAATGCACTTTAGCTTTTTCAAAATCTCCAAAATAGTAAAAAGTCAAAACCTACATCCTTGATTACCAGATTCATAACTCAAAGTCAAACAACTCATTTTGCTTTCTACACTATTGTGCGACAAAAGTGTAATTTGGTGCAGTTTTTGATACATTAAACTTTCGGCTCATTAGTCAATCAAAAGATTAAAAATAGAAAATAGATAAAAATTATGAAGAAGTGGTTAATTGGTGCAAGTGTGCTACTTGCGCTTTTTGTTAGTTCATGTGGAAACAAGAATGAACAGAAAGAATACGTTGTTAATGTAAAAACCGATACTGTTAAGGTGTATGGGAATGGCAAAAGCGCTACGTTTCCGGGTAGAATAAAGGCAGGTGCCGAGGTTAATCTCTCTTTTAGAATAGCTGGGCCAATTGCAAATATTTACGTAAAGCCAGGTAACTACGTAAGAAAAGGAGATTTACTAGCACAAATAGATCCAAGAGACTATACTGTTCAGCTAGCAGCAACCCAGGCAGAGTACAACAGAATCAACAACGAGGCACAAAGAGTAATAGCACTTTACGAGAAGAAAAGCGTAACCGAGAACGATTATTACAAAGCAGTTTATGGGTTAGAGCAAATAACAGCAAAGTACAATGCCCACAAAAATGCATTGGCAGACACTAAACTACTTGCACCCTATGACGGCTATGTCCAAAAAATATACTACTCTGCCAAAGAGACA
>CAZHHY010000208.1:0-2795 GCA_964532375.1 uncultured Muribaculaceae bacterium | reverse complement strand
TCCTCACAGAGATGGACGGTTTCGGCTCAAATTCAGGAGTAATTATTCTTGCAGCCACTAACCGTGCCGATATTCTAGATAAAGCACTTATGAGAGCAGGCCGTTTCGACCGCCAGATTCATGTAGATCTTCCAGAATTAAATGAGAGAGTAGATATTTTCAAAGTACACCTAAGGCCTCTAAAACTAATTGAGGGTTTTGATATAGGCTTCCTTGCAAAGCAGACTCCTGGATTCTCTGGAGCCGATATTGCCAACGTTTGTAACGAAGCAGCTCTTATAGCCGCTAGAAACGGTAAAGAATTTATTGATCAACAAGATTTTC
The DNA here is from genome assembly GCA_964532375.1 of uncultured Muribaculaceae bacterium. Classification (GTDB taxonomy): domain Bacteria; phylum Bacteroidota; class Bacteroidia; order Bacteroidales; family UBA932; genus Bact-08. Next base: position 2,471 of record CAZHHY010000208.1, on the reverse strand, counting down.
TTGATGCTGTAGATAGAATAATTGGAGGCTTAGAAAGACGTAGTAAAATAATATCTCCTAAAGAGAAGAGAACAATCGCATTTCACGAAGCTGGTCACGCAACAGTTAGTTGGATGCTACCACACGCAAACCCTCTGCTTAAAGTAACCATTATACCACGTGGCCGCTCTTTAGGTGCAGCATGGTATCTTCCAGAAGAACGCCAAATTACCACCACAGAGCAAATGATGGACGAAATGGCATCGGCTATGGGTGGAAGAGCAGCAGAATATCTAATTAACGATATGATCTCTACTGGAGCCCTTAGCGATCTAGAGAAAGTTACCAAGCAAGCCTATGCAATGGTTTCCTACCTGGGTATGAGTAAAGAGATAGGCAATATCTCATTCTACGACTCTACTGAATCGGGAGGTTTTAATTTTGGGAAACCATATAGTGAGAAAACTGCCGAACTAATAGACTCCGAAGCAAAGAAATTTGTAGACGAAGCTTACGTAACAGCCAAAAAAGTTCTAAATGAAAATATGGAAGGCTTCACAAAGCTAGCCGAACTTCTGCTAGAAAAAGAGGTTATCTTTGCCGAGGATCTAGAGAAAATCTTTGGCAAAAGAGCTGGTCACCAACCACCTACCCTAACAGAACAAATAGAACAAGAGATAGAAGAAGAAACAGAGAAAGTTCATTCAACAACCGATGGCGAAATAGAATCGCAACCAGAAAGCAAAACTAAAGTGCAGCCAGAAAGCGAAACTAAGTAGCAACCCGCAGTTAAAACTAAGAGATGAACAACACAATAATACGCTCTTTGAGCGGAGCTATTTTTCTAGTAATTGTAATAGGATTCCTACTTTGGAGTCCTGTTGCTTTTGCAATATTACTACTCTTCTCAATATTAGTAATGACCAAAGAATTCCTCTCGATGTCTCTCAAGGGCACATATAGAGTCTCAAGATTAATATCCCTTGCAACATCGTTTCTTCTCTTTCTTCTTTTCTTTCTTTATTTCCATAACAATATAAACATTAAGTTCTTCTGGCTCTTAGTCTTCCCAATAGTTGGAATGCTTATTTCTGTGCTTTACGAGAAAGATAACAATAGAAGCAAAAAAAAATCGGCCCACATTAGCATAAACAAACCAGAAGAGAGCAAAACTAAAGTAATAGAGAATAACAATAGTCAAATTAATGAAAATGAAAACAAAGAGGCTTACTTAAAAACTGGGTTTCTAATAATGGCACCACTTTACATAGCTCTGCCCTTCTCTATTATAAATACAATTTTATTCGATCCATTTGGTTCTTATACGCCATACACTCTACTCTCTATGTTTATTATATTATGGAGTTGCGATGTTGGAGCATATGTTTTTGGAATAACATTAGGGCAAAAAAATGGTCACAAACTTTTCCCATCTATATCTCCTAAAAAATCTTGGGAGGGCTTTTTTGGAGGTTTAATATCGGCACTAGTTAGTGGTATTATACTCTATTATGTAAACCTTCTTCCATTACCATTAATACATGTAATAACCATCTCTGCTCTTATGTTTGTATTTGGAGTATTTGGAGATTTGGTAGAATCACTCTTTAAACGTAATTTTGGCGTCAAAGATTCCGGAAATATTATGCCGGGGCATGGTGGCCTTTTAGACAGGTTCGATAGTGCGTTGCTAGCTTTCCCAGTAGCAATAGCCTATTTAAAGATTCTTGAACTTGTTTAACACATAGTGATTCTAATAATAACTTAGACACCAGTACAACTAATAATAACTTAGACACAACTTATACATATTAAAATATATGCGCATACACAAAGAGGGCTACAAAATAATCTTAAACAGCTTCCTAATAATTTCAGCACTTGTTGCAATCATCTTATTTGCAACAAGAGGTAATCCTAAAGTTGGGTACTACACAATAGCTGGTGCATTAATCTTTTTTATCCTTATTGTTCGTTTTTTTAGAGAACCAAAAAGAGAGGTTCTTTCACAAGATAGCAGTATCATACTTGCCCCTGCAGATGGAACCATAGTAATTGTTAAAGATGTATATGAGCCCGAATATCTTAAATGCGAATGTACTCAGGTATCTATATTTATGTCTGTATTCAATGTTCACGTAAATTGGTTTCCTATAAAAGGTAAAGTAGAATACTTCAAGTACCACCCCGGGCAATATCTTGTTGCTATGCATCCAAAATCTTCAGAGAAAAACGAAAGGACAACTGTAGTTACAAACGTAGAGGGCGTTAATATCCTTACACGTCAAATAGCAGGTTACCTTGCAAGAAGAATAGTTTGCTATGCAAAAGAAGGAAGTTTAATGGAAGCTGGAGACCAAATGGGCTTCATAAAATTTGGTTCAAGAGTAGATCTCTTTTTACCTAAAGATAGCCGAGTACAAGTAACCAAAGGCCAAAGGGTAAAAGGCTGCCACACCATTATAGCCAAACTACCAGAAGCAACTACCATA
>CAZHHY010000207.1:0-2835 GCA_964532375.1 uncultured Muribaculaceae bacterium | reverse complement strand
GACAGCGAATAAAATAAAGAGACCATGCATATAAAAGAGCTCTCTTCTGCTCAAAATTTAAAGATAAAAGAGTTACTTCTTCTAAAAGAGAAATCTAGAATTCGTCTAGAGAAATCACTTTTTATTGTAGAGGGTAAAAGAGAGATAGATGCAGCGCTAGGTGCAGGTTATAAAATAGTTGAACTTTTCTTTGCTCCTAATATCATTTCAGAAGAAGAGATTAAAATTGAGTGCCCAAGAGTTTACTCACTTACCTCGGCTCTATTTACAAAAATAGCATATAGAGAAAGTACAGAGGGGTTAATTGCTGTTTTTGAGTCTAAAGCAAGTCTGTTTTCAGATATTAAGCTATCTCAAAATCCACTTGTTATAGTTTTAGAAAGTGTAGAAAAGCCAGGAAATTTAGGTGCCATCTTAAGAACTGCCGATGCGGTAAATGCCGATGCGGTTATTATATGCGACCCACTTACAGATATATATAACCCAAATATAATTCGCTCAAGCTTAGGTGGCGTTTTCACTAACAACGTAATCGCCTGCTCTAACAAAGAGGCTTTCGATTGGCTCACAATTAACAATATAAGTATCTTCACCGCACAACTTCAAGATTCTGAATATTACTACAATACAGATATGAGCAAACCATTGGCAATAGTTATGGGAACCGAATCGCAAGGGTTAACTAATTATTGGAAAGAGAGAGCACATTATAAAATTAAAATACCAATGCTAGGCAAACTAGACTCTTTAAATGTCTCGGTATCTACTGCAATATTGTGCTACGAGGCTTTGAAACAAAGAACAATTCAAACAAAGAGTAATTAAAAAAGGGCATTAGATGAAAAAACTTGCTCTAATAGGAGACTCAATCTCCCACAGCCTAAGCCCCAAATTATTTGAGGCAGCTTACAAACCCCAGGTAGCTAGCAAGTACAGCACAGACCAGAGCCTACTAAAGGAGTTTTCGTATACCTTATTGGACTATACTTCTCTTGAAAAGGCAATGACTGTTTTTTTAAATGAGGGTTATTTCGGAGCCAACATTACTTCGCCTTATAAAGAAGAGATATTATCTTATTGCACAGACTTGGATAGTACGGCTCAACAAACGGGTGCCGCTAACCTCATACTCAAGCACGGCAATAGTATTAAAGCCTATAATACAGATTGCGAAGGTGCTTATGGCCCTATCAAGGCAAGAGATATTCAACCATGTAAGGTTATAGTTGTAGGTGTTGGTGGCGCTGCCAGAGCTGCAATATTTGCTCTAAAAGAGGCAAAATTCTCTGTTACGGTTGTAAATCGCACTCCCGAAAAAGCAGAAATGCTAGCGAAAGAATACGGTGTAGAATGGGAGCAGATTGAGAGCTTGAATGAATTATTAAAGACAACTAAATTATTGATTTACACCATAGCACAAGCTATCCCATCATTATTGAATGCTGTTCTAAAACATATTATAATTTTCGAAGCCAATTATAAATCTCCTTATTTTAATAACAAGATTTGCAAGGAATATATCTCCGGGGCAGAATGGCTCCTATATCAGGCAGTTCCTTCATTTAGGTTATTTACTCAAAGAGAACCCAACATCTATGCTATGTTTAAATTGACTAATAGTTGCTAATTTTTTTTATCTTTGTCTCGCTATAAAACAATAAAACAATATGTCTTTAAACAAGGTAATGTTAATTGGTAACGTGGGGAGAGACCCAGAAGTAAGGCACCTTGCAAACAACTCTATGGTAGCTCGGTTTCCACTGGCTACATCCGAAAAATTCAAATTAAAAAGTGGTGAGCTTCAAGAACAAACAGAGTGGCACAATATTGTTTGTTGGCGTTTTCTAGCCCAACTTGCCGAGGATTACATAAAAAAAGGGTCTCGGCTATATATCGAGGGAAGAATAAAGACAAGTAACTGGATTGACAAAGAGACTCAAGAGAAAAGATACTCCACCGAGATTATTGCTAGCTCAATCTTACTTCTAGATAGAGCATCCTCTCTTTCTGATAATAACACCTCGGCACAGATAGAGCAACTTATCAATAAAAATAACGAAAACATTGCAGATGGTTCTGAAGTAGACGATTTGCCATTTTAATTTATATAAAAAACATGAAAGTAGATGTAGTTCTAGGTCTCCAGTGGGGAGATGAGGGGAAAGGCAAAATTGTAGACGTATTAGCACAAAACTATCCTGTAATCGCAAGATTTCAAGGTGGTCCCAACGCTGGGCATACACTACAGTTCGAAGACAAAAAATTTGTACTTCACACAATACCATCTGGTGTTTTTAGGAAAAATACACAGAATATTATTGGGAATGGAGTTGTTATAGACCCAATAATCTTTATGGAGGAGTGTAAAAAATTAGAAAGTGTAGGAACACCTGTTAGAGAGCGAATTTATATCTCTAAAAAGGCCCATCTTATATTACCTACCCACAGGATAATTGATGCAGCTTCTGAACAGGCTAAAGGCAGTTCAAAAATTGGATCTACGCTAAAGGGAATAGGCCCTACATACATGGATAAAACTGGAAGAAATGGTCTTAGAGTAGGCGATGTTCTTACTCAAGATTTTTCTGAAAGATATAATACCCTTAAGAATAAGCATATTCTTTTTCTTAAGCAGTTTAATTATAGTTACAACCCTAGTGAAAACGAAGAGCTATGGTTCGAAGCAATTGAGTTTCTTAAAACCTTCAAATTAATTGATGGAGAGTACTGCATCAATCAATATTTACAAGAGAGTAAGAAAGTTTTAGCAGAGGGAGCTCAAGGCTCTCTCTTAGATGTAGATTATGGTTCATACCCTTTTGTTACCTCATCTAC
>CAZHHY010000206.1:0-2886 GCA_964532375.1 uncultured Muribaculaceae bacterium | reverse complement strand
ATTGTCAAAATATCTGATTTTCGCTCCTCTAACAAAGAGATTAACCAATATAATAATTCACAAGTAGAAGAGACCTCGGTATTAGATATTACAAGGTTGAAAGCATCTCTATCTGGGAACGGGTGATGATCTACCAAAACCTTTACTGCCGATGAGTCTAAAATATGACTCTCTAACTCATCTATTCTCTTTAGTTGATTAAAGTCTAGTGCAATTATTAGGTTGGCATTATCTATAGCACTAAGAACCTGGTCATGATTTTTAGTAAAAATCAGAATAGGTTCTTTATTATCTAAAAACTCTAAATATTCGGGATAGTCATTTGGAAGAACAACAGTTGAGTTTACTCCTCGGCATTTTAAATAGTTACGCATAGCCGTAGTTGAGCCAACTGCGTCGCCATCTGGATTTGTATGGCTTATAATAAGCACATTTTGAGCTTCAACTATGAATTTTTCAAACTTTTCTGCCTCTGCCTTCTTTATATATCTTCTCATATCTTAATAATTAAGGCAAAAATAGGAAAATATATTGCGAGGTCTAATTATTTATTTTACTTTTGTAGAACTTATTGGGTAAAAACCCATATTTATAAGATGAGATTAATGTAAATTATTATAATAACCAATGAAAAAGATCTTAATTTTTGTTGTCCTGCCAGTGATAGTACTAGTTTTAGGCTATCTTATTTACAAAAGTATTCAGGAACCTGTAGTTTTTGAAAGGCAGAGGAAAGCCAGAGAATCTGTATGTATCGAAAGATTAAAAGACATACGTACTCTCCAAGTTGCCTATAAATCTAGATACAACAAATTCACAGGCGACATGGACTCACTTATTGATTTTTATAATAATGGTCAAATTACCATTATTAAACAAGTAGGATCTATGGACGACTCAGTTGCAGTTGCAGAGAAAAGAGTTTACCGTGATAGTATCTTAATTCCAGTAAGAGACACGCTGCTAAAAAGGGATGGTTTTGTAGTAGATTCAATTGCCTACATCCCTTTCAGTGGTGGTCAGAAAATGCACATGAATGCTATTATAGCTAAAGTTTCGGGAGTAGATGTACCTCTTTTCGAAGCTTCCGCTCCATTTGACCTTCTTTTGCTTGGTCTTGAAAGACAACTTATTGTAAATTTAAATGCAGATCGCAATTTAGTTGGTCGTTATGCAGGCCTAAGAGTAGGTAGCATAGAGTCACCAAACAACAATGCGGGAAACTGGGAATAACCATATTATGCCTATTATTGTCAATAATCAGCCTCAGCTGGGAAAGACAACTGATTACAGATTATCCATTCAAGCTGATTTGAATGGATTTTCTTTTTCAGTTACAGACGAACAGCAAGATAAACTCCTCTTCCTTTACCAATCAGAATTTGTAATGGAGGTAGGCGAGATGGAATTATTTTCAAAAAAAAGCAATGCCCTGTTCAAATCTATGCCTCTGCTTTCAAGTAAATATAAGAGTGTAGATCTCATTTACGGGACAGAAAAATTCACAGTTATACCAGAAAAACTGCATATCTATGGGCAGGAACTCCAAATAATGGAGCGCCTCTTTACCCTAGATGAGTTAGACGAGATTAATACAAAAAGAGTACCTCAAGAGCAAATGGTACTTATTTTTGCAGCAAATAGTACTTTTTTAAATATAGTTAAAGAGTATCAACCTAAATTCAATTTATATCCCTCGGCCTTTACTTATCTTAATTACCTGCCTCTTTTCGAAGAGTACAACAAACTCTTTTTTAGATTTCAAAAAGGGACATCAATTATTATTGCAGCAGAAGGCGAGAGAATTATGCACTGCAACTCCTACCCTACACAACATTTCAATTCCGGTCTCTACTTTCTACTTCTAGTTTTAAAAGAAATCCAATTTAACCCAGAACAAACTACTGTTTACATTAGTGGCGATATTAAAGATCTAGAAGTATACGATATTGCAAAATATTTCTCAAAAGTTAAATACTTTAGGAATCCAGAAATTCCCCTGCCCCACACCGTAGATGAACTAAGGTATTCTACTTTACTATTTGAAGTATAATCTTCAATTTATCAATTAACTTTAAAATTTAGTATTACAGTAAGAGAACTCACTGTATTAAATAGTATATAATATAAAGCATGAGAATAATTGGAGGAGACCACAAAGGCAAGCAAATATTGCCACCTAAAACCTTTAATGCAAGACCTACTACAGATTTTGCTAAAGAGGGCCTGTTTAACACCCTCACCAACCTCTACAGCTTTGAAACTGCCACAGTACTTGATCTATTTTCGGGCACCGGGGGCATAACATACGAATTTGCATCTCGTGGCTGCAAAAACGTCACAGCAATTGAAATGAATAACAATCACTCTAAATTCATAAAAGCCACAATAGCTAAGCTAAATTTAGAAGGCGTAAACATTGTTAGACATAATGTATTTGACTTTATCAAAGTTTGCCACCTAACTTTCGATATAATCTTTGCCGACCCTCCTTACAACATAGAAGGCCTTGCTGGAATTCCCGATAAAATACTAGAACAAAAACTTCTAAACCCAGGTGGTGTTCTTATCTTTGAACACCCCGCAGCATTTAAGTTCAAAGAACATCCGGCATTCTTTAAAGAGAAAAAATATGGTAACGTTCACTTCTCTTTTTTTGAACCCAAAACAGAAACACAATTAGGTAGCCAAATAACCAATAAGCCAAATACTTAAAACTCTATCAGAGTAAATACAAATAGAGTATAAAATAAAATTACCCTAAACAGATAATAAATTTTGCAAATATAAAAAACCAACGTATATTTGCACTTCCAGAACGGAACAAACATTAACGGTGTGGTAGTTCAGCTGGTTAGAATACCTGCCTGTCACGCAGGGGGTCGC
>CAZHHY010000205.1:0-2899 GCA_964532375.1 uncultured Muribaculaceae bacterium | reverse complement strand
ACAAGGTAACAGTAACCGGGTTGCCAACTCTTGAAAGCAATACTCTATCTATTAAAGCTCCTTCTGTTTTAATTAATTGAGCTTCGCTATGTTTAAAACCAAATCTTCTAAAGAAAATAAAATTAAAAATCTCTACGTTTTCTATTGGGGTTTTCTCTTCCGATATTTCAAGTTCAATTTCATTTCTAAGACTATCTAATACAGTTAAATATATAGACTCCTCGGCCGAACTATCGGCAATTTTTGTGATTAAAAAAAGAGCTTTACTCAATATTGGCTGTGGGTCTTTTAGTAATACAAGTAGCCTCTCTATAGCAATTTCGGCTTTAATCTCTTCTAGATATAAGATATACTTATCTCTATCTTGTTTTGGGAGTTGAGGAATAAAGAAGCGTTCAATCTGTTCTATTGAATCTTCTCCTCGCTCTATTAATCGCTCTCTAACCGCATTCCTTACAACCAAATCAGGATCGTCCATTAAAGACATTAATGATATGAGTTCCGAATCTAGTATCATATTCTTTCAAGTGATAATTCAATTAATTTCTTAACGAATGGCAGGTAATTAGGCTCACTATCTTTTAAATGTCTATTGGCAATAATGCAGCAAACAGTTGCAGCATCGTGGCCAAGAAGTGCAGATAGGCCAGCAATAGCCGAACCCTCCATTTCAAAATTGGTTATTCTATATTTATCAAATCTAAAGCTCTCGAACTTAGAAACCATATTAGGCATTGCCAAGGGTAGCCTTAACACTCTCCCTTGAGGCGCATAAAAGCCCGATGCCGAGATTGTTACTCCTGGAATAGTAAAATCTTTTAGCGCTTTTATTAACACATCGCTTGCTTGAGCAAAATAGGGTGTTGGAAGCTCTGGAAGCAATCCTACATGGTTTACAAAAGCCTCTTCCATAGCTTTAATTGTAACTTTCTCTCTGCCTTGATACCAATTCAAAAGCCCATCACAACCAATTGAAATATGAGATAGTACATAAGAACCTAAAGGGATATCGGGTTGAATAGCACCCGAAGTACCTATCCTTAGAATCTTTAACCTTTTGTGTTCATCTTTGGGTTTTCGGGTATTAAAATCTATATTTGCCAGAGCATCTAGTTCATTCAAGACAATATCGATATTATCTGTACCTATGCCAGTAGAGAGAACGGTTATCCTCTTGCCTTTGTACTGCCCAGTAACGGTTACAAACTCTCTTGAAGAACGAGTAAATTCTTTCGTTTCGAAAAACGAAGAGACTAACTCTACCCTACCTGGGTCGCCCACCAATATTACTGTATCGGCAAGCTCATTTGGTTTAATATGTAGGTGGAATATAGAGCCGTCTGTATTTATGATTAACTCCGATGATGCTATAGCGTTCATAATATCTCTCTTTAAATTACAAAAATAGCCATTTGTTTTATACTTTTGTACAAAAATTAAACCATATGATACAACGAATTCAGACATTATTCCTTTTAGCTGCAACTGGCCTGCTATTCTCTATGTTTTTTACCAAAATGGCCTACTTTACAACTGGATCAATTAAGTATACCAATATACCAACTCTTCTTATAATGCTCATTGTTACATTTGCCCTCTCTTTTATTACTATATTCCTGTACAGGCACCGGCTTTTACAAATACGCCTTTGCATCCTTAATTCATTAATAATGATAGGATTTCAAGGCTGGATACTCTGGATGTTTTTCAATAAAGAGAGTGAGTCGGCTTTTTCAATAACTGCTGTTTTCCCAATTATTGCTGCAATTCTCACATTTACAGCAATGAGGTATATAGCCAGAGACGAAGCTATGGTTAGATCTACTTCTAGACTCCGCTAATACTACTTTCAAAAACAGTTAGAGAAAATTTAGAGCTCTTCTTTAGTGCAATATTTTTTGATTACACTATAGGCCTCTACAATTCCCAATTCCCCTGCCTTGCTCATATCTTGGCAACCCTTTTCGTTATCTTGAAGGTATATTTGAACCAATCCTCTATTATAGTAGGCCTCGGCAATATTAGAATATAATTCAAGTGCCTTATTGTATTGAACTATAGCCTCGGGTAAATCACCTGAAAGACAATATAGGTTTCCCAAATTATAGTAGATATAAGGAATTTCGGGCGAGAGATTAGCCGCCTTTTTCATATCGTGAATAGCTGTTGTGTAGTCGTAATTTGCTGTGTTACTATCTCTAACTTTGGCCCGAGTTGCACCAGAGTTATCTAATGTAAGAACTTGTACATTACTCTCAATTGAAGAGATAAAATCTATCATTTCAGATTGCAATGCACCTCTATTCAAATAATAAAAAGTCTCTTCTGGTTCTATTTCAATTGCTTGGCTATAACATTCTAGCGCAGTATTAAATTGTTTATTATCTGCCTCTAACAAAGCCTTTGTAAAGAGTGTGGCAGCATCTTTTCCTAAATGCAAAGAGCTATCGGCCATGTGCAAGTATTTAGCTTGCAAATCTGCAGAAATTCTATTCTGAGAAGAAGAGAGTGCTACTGGTAGTGGCAAACCCTCTACAAAAGAGTCTACCTTTCTGTCTCTAAATCTTTTATCTAGAGCAAGAAATTCTGTAAGTTGCTCTACAGGCCTAAACTTAAACAGCGGCTTAAGTCTTATATCTACATCTCTGTATTGGAGCAGCTCATTATTAAAGTCTTTTTTTGCAAAATCGGCATCTAATGTCAATAATCTATCATATTTCTTTGTGGTATCGGCCAATGAACCTACATTTAAGGTGTCTACACCCTTTTTTGCTCTATATTCACTCACCTTCTTTTGAGCAGTCTCGTAATCGCTCTTAGCCGAATTAAATTGACCTATCTGGTTTTTAACATAAGATCTGTTCATGTAGGCATTTGCAAAGTCGGGATAAAGATTAAT
>CAZHHY010000204.1:0-2905 GCA_964532375.1 uncultured Muribaculaceae bacterium | reverse complement strand
AAATATGACTCCTACAGTGGGTGCCTCAGGGGCAGTTTACGGAGTACTATTGGCCTACGGAATGCTCTTCCCAAATAATAGACTACAACTTCTATTTCCACCAATAGCCCTTAAAGCAAAATGGTTTGTGATGATATTTGCAGGAATAGAGTTGTTTCTAGGGTTCTCAAATACAGGAGGGAACGTAGCACACTTTGCCCACCTAGGAGGAATGATATTTGGTTATTTCCTTATTATATACTGGAAAAAGAACAACAGAATGTATTTTTAGAAATCTCTCAAATAATGTTTTTAAAAATTGTAAAAAAAACAATATCACTCCAACGAAAATATTAAAACGTCAAAAGTGGCTAAAAAGAGAAAAAAAAGCGCATGGCCCTTGGCCCTACTCTCCCGGCTAATTATTATTCCGGCAGCCGCGGCGTTGGTAATCTCATATCTCTCTATTTACATTAACCCAGTGAAGTTTTCAATTCCACTCTTTTTCGGGCTCTACTTCATTCCACTTGTGCTGGTGAATCTTCTAATTCTGCTCATAGGTATAATACGCCGTTCTAGAGCAGTTTGGATAACTTTTATTGCTCTACTACCTTCTATTTTATATGCCGAGCTTTTCGTGCGCTGGGGCGAGGTTCAGAAAGAGCAAGAGGGAATCGCTCTCAAAATATGCACCTATAATGTAGGGCTATTTGCACAAGGTAAAGGGCGCGATAGAACAGCGTCTTTCGATGGAATCAAATCTTTTATCAAAAAGGAGGGTCCTGGGATAGTTTGTTTGCAAGAGTTTCAGATTTCAGACACATCGCTTATAAAAAAGCAATTTCCAGATTATCCCTACTGTTATTATCATCTTTTTAGTGGCACAAAACGCAAATTTGGCAACTTAACCCTTAGTAAATTCCCAATTGTAAATAGTGGAAAAATAATATTTAAACAAAGCACCAACCTCTGTATCTATACAGATATAGAGCACTATGGCAAAATAATACGAATTTATAACACCCATTTAGAATCTCACAGCATCTCATTTACTGCACTTATTAAAAACCTAAGAGAGAACGAAAAAATTACAGATGAAATCTTCCAAGTACACGACAAAGTAGCCGGTACATTTAAACGAAGAGCATTGCAAGTAGACACAATTGCCCGCCATTTACACCAATCACCAGTGCCGGCAATTATTTGTGGAGATTTTAACGACACTCCAATGTCTTATACCTATAAGAATCTTAGTTCTGGAAAAAAAGATAGCTTCCGGCAATCCGGCAAAGGGTTTAGCGCCACATATTCACTACTTTGGCCTCTGCTTAGAATAGACTACATTCTATACCCTGCGCCTTTTTGGAGCCTCTCTAACCAATCTCCCAGAATAGAGTATTCCGATCATTACCCCGTTATATCTGAACTTATTATCCCTTAAGCTATGTACAGGATAGGATTCGACGCAAAAAGAGCATTTAAAAACTTTAGTGGACTAGGAAACTACAGCCGCTCTACCATTACTTCGCTCACAACCCTCTTTAATTATAACGAATATTTTTTATACACCCCCGAATATAAAAAACACCCTCTGCATAAATTTGCCTCGGCCTCTAATATAACCATACGTAAACCTAAGACCTTTGCAGAGAGGGCCTTTCCTTCTCTATGGCGCTCGCTCACCCTTAAATCGCAAATCCAAAGCGATTCTATAGATTTATGGCATGGCCTAAGTGGAGAACTACCTCTGTGTGAAATATCTGCTGCAAAAGTGGTAACAATACACGATCTTATATTTCTACGCTACCCTAAGTTTTACAAAGCTTTAGATAGATGGATTTATAAAAAGAAAGCTGCCTATGCAGTAAAAAATGCCGATACAATAATAGCGATAAGCAAACAAACTGCCGATGATATTGTAGAGTTCTTTGGAACAGATAGAGATAAAATTGAAGTTATCTATCAAAGTTGCGACCCTCAGTTCTACTCAAAAGCAACCGAAGATCAAATAGAAGCAGCTAGAGAGAAATACAAACTTCCCAAGCGATTTATTGTGGCTATGGGAACTGTAGAAGAGAGGAAAAATGTAGCAAACGTAGTAAAAGCTCTGCCCAAACTTCCAAAAGAGATAAAACTTTTCTGTTTTGGCAAATGGACTCCCTATGCAATAAAGGTAAATGCGATTGCAGAGAGGCTTGGTGTAAAAGATAGGGTTGTAATGGTGCACGATGCCGATTTTTCACTTATCCCTGCTGTTTATTCGCTTGCCGAATGTCTTGTATATTGTTCTTTATTTGAAGGGTTTGGCATACCTGTTCTAGAAGGAATCACATATGGTATTCCAGTAATTACTAGTGGTGGTTCTTCTATGTTAGAAGCTGGCGGCGATGCAGCACTCTATGTGAACCCCGATTCCCCTAGCGACATTGCAGATAAAATAGAGATGGTACTAAGCTCACCTACCCTAAGAAAGAGTATGGTAGAGAGTGGTTACAACCACGCTAAAAACTTTAGGAACGACAAAGTTGCCGAGAAAGTATTTGAAGTATATAAAAAAGCAATTGCTAAACATAAAATAATCCCTAAATTAACTGAAAATAAATTATGAGTCAGAATGAGATAAAAGAGGCTCTCGAGGTTATTAAAGAAGGAGGCCTAATAATCTACAATACCGATTCCGTACCTGCTATTGGGTGTGACGCTACAAATGAAGAGGCAGTAAAAAAGTTATTGAAACTTACCCAGAGAAAAGAAGGTTATGGACTAGTAATCTTAGCTTCGGGCATGGACATGGTTGCCCGCTATGTTAAAGAGATTCCGCCAATAGCGCTTGAAGTTGCCGAGGTTAGCGTTACTCCTCTCACCATAATATATCCTAACGGAGTCTCTTTAGCTAGCGGAGTGCTGGGCAAAGATGGTTCGATAG
>CAZHHY010000203.1:0-2934 GCA_964532375.1 uncultured Muribaculaceae bacterium | reverse complement strand
ATTTTAAATTACCCAAAAGCTTTGAAGCATCCTTGGGAATAAGGTATATGAATTTTGATGATACTAGGTTATTTGCACTTGATTCAAACAAAATTTTCATTTACACCGGAACCATTGGTGTCTATTTTGGCAACTATTGGCTCTCTGGGCGCCCATATTTTACAAAGGGAATAGATGCATGGTCTACCTCGGCAAGTATAACCATAAGAAGATATTTTAGCAATGAAGATAGTTACTTGCCTATAAGTGCAGGAACAGGGCGCTCTCCAGACTAACAACAATATGCTTTCGACCCAGGGTTTACGTTTCTTAAATCGCATAAAGTTAGTTTAGACTACCAACAAAAATTTGGTTATCAATTATTTTTAAGTTGTGGAGCAGGTTATGCTTTAGAAGAAATTCAAAGCTGCGTTAAGAGAAATGGCAACTCTTTTAGTATAGGTGGGAGTTTCTTGTTCAAATATTGTATAAAATGCACTCTCATGAGGGTTATGATTTGGATTATGATTCTTTCGTTTTTATTGCACCCAAACTCTACTTATGGGCAAGAATCCAACGAAGTTAACCATCATAAAATAAAGGAAAATGAGGCAGCCTATAAAATATCTTTAAATAACCAGGCTCTTCTTGACTCATTAAGGATTTGGAATAATCTAGACTCTAATACTACAATAGAGATTGGCCAGATATTAATTATTTCTCAACCCAATCTGAGCGCTATTCTTCACGACACTCTAGTCACATATACGCCTCTGTTTTCTGAGCTAACTACAAATAATCCAAAGCTCTCTTTAAAAAAGAAACTATCTAATCTATTTAAACAATCTAACCATGTTTTAAAAGTATTTGTCTTTATAAATCTATCTTTCATACTCTCTTTAATCTTTTTGTTTGGCCTGTGATTATGAGCAGGTTGAATGACTTTTATTTTAGCATCTAGCATTCTAATTTCTAGCTGCTCTTTAAATGTATGTGGATCTCCATCTACATGGTATTTTTTAAAATCAGAAAATATTGTAACAGAGCCTTTTTCTAAGATATATCTAATATACTTTGAGTCTTTTAGAGTTCCTAAAAACATCTTAATTACAAAAACTGGGTAGTAATAAAAAGGGAATGGTTTAACCATTACTATTTCGAAAATACCATCATTAGGCTTTGAGTTAGGTGAAATTAGCGCATTATTTCCAAATTGCCTTGTATTGGCAATGGATATCATCTGCAATTTACCGCTTATTTCACTATTGGAAGTAATCACTTTTACATTAAAGGGTTTATAATAAACAGAATCTCAGATTTATTTATAGTAGTCATAAATATTTATTATAGAGGCAATTAGCTAAGATTTATTAATTCTGAGTAGGCCATTAACATTGGGACTTATTTCCCTCTAGACAAATTTAATAAAATTGTAGATAGAAACGATATTGTCAATAATCTATGGCAAACTATATCTCTCTAAAATTGTATCTTTGTAAAAATCAATTCTTACTTTGAACTACCTAGCTCACATTTTTCTTTCTGGAAACGACCGCCAATTACAGGTAGGCAACTTTATTGGCGATTTTGTAAAAGGTAAAAGTTACCAAGATTATCCACCGCGAATTCAAGAGGGAATCTTGCTTCATAGAGAGATTGACAGCTTTACAGACAGCCACCCTATCTTCCTTGATACAGTAAGGTTTATGCGACCAACATTTAACCGCTACTCTAGTATTATTGCCGATATGTATTTTGACTATTTCCTAGCTTCAGACTTTAAAAGATATAGCCCAAAGCGTAACCTAAACTTCTTTGCAGCAAATTTCTATCTCTCGGCTATTCTTAACTACAGGTATCTTCCACAACAAGTTAAAGGCTTCATATTTCACTTCATTACTACAAATAAACTTAAAAAATATGCCAGCTATAAGGGGTTACACAGGGCATTGCAAATTATGGCACATTTTAAAACAAGCGCCATTGATCCCCAATTAAGTATCTCCTTTCTCAAAGAGAACGAAACTTTCTTAAGAAAACAATTCCAAGCTTTTATGCCAGAGTTGACAGCTAATTTTAATAGATACAATAACAACTAGTTTGCGAGTAAACACTTTCATTTAGAAACCCTAAAAACTAAGATAGATAGAGTTTTTTGACAAAAAATAAATATCTTTGGTTTACAAAATAAAGCAATGATTTTACAACCAATTAAGGCCTCCGATATTCATCTGCTAGTAAAGTATCGGATAGCATATCTCATAGAATTACAAGGCGATAATATTAAAAATAAAAATTGGCAAAGTCCAAAAACAGAGCAACATCTAAAGCAAGAACTCTACAAATACTTTAAAAAAGCTTTAGAAGAAGAGAGTGTGTTTGCTTTCATGGCTATACTAGAAGAGGGAGAAAGCGAGCAAGAAGGTGAAGTAGCTAGCTTTGGGGCAATGGTGGTTAAGAAAATACCAGGAGATTTTGACCAACCTATATATCTTGAGGGCGATATTCTTAATATGTACACCGTGCCTAGCCATAGAAAAAAGGGGATAAGCACACTCATCCTTAAGAGCCTTATTGAAGAGGCAAAAAAACGAGGCATAAGCAAAATAGCCCTGCACACCACAAAAGCAGGAGAAAAGCTATACCGAAAAGAGGGTTTCCAAGAACCAATATACCCAGTACTTGAACTTCCACTATAGTCAATTGACAATTAGTTTGAACAACTATTATGAAACAAATAGTATAACTCGAACTTCCATTATAACTCAAATTCCAATATATTTAGACCATCCTAAAAAACTAATATGAAAAAACTATTATTAGCAAGCTTAATGGCTCTTCTATTTATCACATCGTGCGAAAAAGAAGATATACCCCAAATACCAGAGAAGCCAAAGGAACCAGTAGAGGAGCCAGAAAAACCCTTTATACAAGCGCCTAAGGTAGAAGGCAGAG
>CAZHHY010000202.1:0-2943 GCA_964532375.1 uncultured Muribaculaceae bacterium | reverse complement strand
AAAAAAAGAGGAATTCTGTTCTGAGCCTGGGAGCGGAATGTTATATATTCCAATATTAGGAGATTTATTCCCAAAACTTTGGGACCAAAAAATGAAAATGACAAAAAAATATTTTATTGTTGCTCAAGACTATAAACACGAAGTAGATGCAGATATTTACAACGCAGTTGAAGAAGGCTCAGACCTTTATATTCATTTTGCAAATAATAGCGGTAAAGTTTTAAGCTTTTCAAAAGATGAATAATTTAGAGGCGAGTTAACCATATAGAATTCATATGATCTATTTATGCTCACGGGACTAACTCAATTAATAGATTAGTGACAAATTGTTTGGAGTTGTAACGGATAGAGAAACAGGAACAGGAACAGTATCTATTGTTTCTTATGGTGATTTATAATATTTACCTTATATTGAACAAGTTAAAAGATATGCCGAGGTTTACTAATAGCTAGGTTCAGGTTTATAGATAGATATGCCGAGTTTGTAGAATTATAATAGAAGAATATCCCATAAAAATAAAATAATGAAAACTGTTTTAATAGTGCTTGTTATTATGCTGTTAACCTCATTAACAGCTTATTCTCAGACTAAATTCTGTGGAATTGTTTATGAAGAGATAACCAATAATCCCATTCCATATGCCTTTGTTTCTGTGACAGCTAAAAGTGCAGGAGTTGTTGGCGATGAAATTGGAAGATTCTGTCTTGAGAATGAAAAGATTGACCAAACTGATTCTATTTTAATTACATGTCTAGGATATTACAGTAAGGTTATAGCGACTAAGGACTGGACAGATGAAGTAAAACTGTTCATGAAGCTAAAGCCTATAGAGCTAAATGATGCAGTCATTACAGCAAAACGCTATAAAGAGATCAAAATTGGAGTTTCAAGTGCAGGCACTAAAATGCTGTTCACTCCTCTATTTCTAAAGAGAGAATTAAAAGATAATTCTTTAATAGGAAGAGAGATAGGCGCAATCATGGATATTAAAAAAGATTGCAGAATTAAGAGTCTAAATTTGCATATTGCCAAGAATAGTTATGAGAACGCCAAAATACGAGTGTTATTTTACAATGTTGAAAACGGCCTCCCATCACAAATTATTGTGGATAAAGATATTATAATTGATATAAATCTAAAGAGCGGTCTATTCAGTGCAGATTTATCGCAATACGATATTAACTTACCTGCAGGTAGTCAAATAGCAGTTACATTAATGATTTTGGATGAGACAAATAGAAACGAACTATTCATATTTGCCAAAATGCTAGGAAATAACTGGATGGTTAGACGTGACCAAACTCTGGGTGAATGGAAGAAGACTAAAACAGCAATTACACTCTTTCTTGTAGGTGAATACTAATGCTCTAAACAACTCAATTAAGGATATGAATTAATTTAAAAATTATAAAGTTGTATTATGAAGAATATTCTTACAATAACTGGAGCATCTTATTAAAAAGTAGTATCTAGGACTCTTTTGTCAATTCCATTTGGTTATATTAATCTCGTTAAAAATAAAAAATATATTCAGATGTACAACCTCCGTATTTATAGAGTAGGCCTTAAGTAGACTCTGGAAATACAAAAAAAGAGATGCTGGAAGGCATCTCTTTTTTATGAATACAAATTCCCTTTTGACTAAGAGCCTATAATTCAGGCGCTTAGTGATAACTTTGGGAAAGTTTTAGCCTTGGGGTACGTGTTCGTCTTTAATAGCCATAAAAGAACTTAGTTGGCATTCGGTGAAGTTCTTTAGGTAGGTGTAGCGTTCGTCGTTCCAGGCTTTAGATTTACCTACAAATACTTGTAGGGAGTTGTCGAAGCTGTCGTCTTCTTGAGCGTCAATTAAAAGTAGGGTAGACATAACAATATGAGCGGCCATCTCTACTAATCTTCTTGCGTGGAAGTCAATGTAGTCATTGTCTTTTCCAGCAATTAGTTCAAGAGCTTTTTCATATTGAGCTGTCATCTCTGTAATTGTCTTTTTAATTTGCTCATAATCTGCCTTTACTGGTAACTCGCCATACTCTTTAATGAGGTTTAGATAGCCACCATTTGTTACATACCTTTGAGCTGCTACAACTTGGAGTTGAGATGTTCCCTCGTAAATTGTGGTAATACGAGCATCGCGGTATAGTCTTTCAATAGGGTAGTCTTTCATAAAGCCAGAGCCACCGTGAATTTGCATTGAGTCGTATGTGTTTTGGTTGCAATACTCGCTGGTCATTAGCTTTAACATAGGAGTAAGCATATCGGCATACTTCTGGTATTTTTTAGCCTCGGTTCTCTCCTCTGGAGAAAGTTTTCTCTCTTCTGCAACGTATCCATAAGCTTTATAGAGGTCTACAAATCTAGTCGTTTCGTATAGTAACGCTCTTGAAGCTTGAAGTTTTGCTTTAATTACAGCAAGTAACTCATAAACTGCAGGGAACTGAATAATTGGTTTGCCAAATTGAGCTCTTTCGTGGGCGTATTTTAGCCCTTCTCTATATGCGGCTTCAGAAATACCAACAGATTGTGCACCAACGCCCAGCCTTGCGCCATTCATTAGTGACATTACATATTTAATAAGACCTAGTCTTCTTTCGCCAACAAGCTTTGCACGTGCATTGGTAAATACGAGTTCGCAAGTAGGAGATCCTTTAATACCTAATTTATTCTCAATCCTTCTTACTTTTACTCCACTCCAAGCTTGGTCGTGTACAAAGTAAGAGAGACCTCTACCGTCTGTAGTGTTCTCTTCTGAGCGGGCTAGTACTAGTTTAATTTGGGCATCGCCATTGGTGATAAATCTTTTAACTCCGTTTAGATACCAAAAGCCATCGCTTTCATTGAATGTAGCGCGAAGCATAACTGCCTGTAGGTCACTTCCTGCATCGGGCTCTGTAAGGTCCATAGAGAAAGTATCACCAATATTTGCTCTTGGCAAGAACTCATTT
>CAZHHY010000201.1:0-2967 GCA_964532375.1 uncultured Muribaculaceae bacterium | reverse complement strand
TGGTAACTCTCTCTCCCGTATTTTTGTCGAATGTTCCAGGGGCATGCCATAGAATTTGATTATCTTCGGCCGGTTTGAACCCCTTCCCTTTTGTAGTTACTATATGCAGAAGCTTGGGGCCAGGGATGTCTTTGATATCTTTGATTCTTTTGAGCAAGAGAGGCAAGTCGTTTCCATCTATTGCACCAAAATAACGGAATCCAAGAGATTCAAAAATAGAACCTTTCCTAAAAAAAGCCATTTTTGTGCTAAACATAAAGTTTTGAAAAACCTTTCTAATAAATTTTGAACCTAAAAAATTCCAAACTCTCTCTTTTGTCTCATTATATAAATGAGATGTTGTTATTTTAAGAAGGTAATTGTGAAGGGCTCCTACATTAGGGTCTATTGAGATATGATTGTCATTCAGTATAACCAAGATATCTGTTTTAAGTGCGCCTGCATTATTTAACCCCTCGTAGGCTAAGCCTCCGGTAAGAGCGCCATCGCCTATTACTGCTACAACCTGCTCATTTGTGCCTTCTCTTTGGGCAGCTACAGCCATCCCAAGAGCTGCAGATATAGAGGTAGAAGAGTGCCCCACACCAAAAGCATCGTACGGCGATTCACTTATCTTAGGGAACCCGCTTAACCCTTTGTAACGTCTATTGTTTACAAATGAATCTCTCCTGCCAGTTAAGATCTTGTGTGAATATGCTTGGTGGCCTACATCCCATACAATCTTGTCTTTAGGCGTATTATATAAATAGTGAAGAGCTACAGTAAGTTCTATTGCTCCTAGGCTAGCTCCTATATGGCCAGGGTTCTCTGAGCAGGCGTCAATAATAAATTCCCGGAGCTCTTTGCAGAGCTCCGGTAATTGTTCTGGTGATAACTCTTTAAGATTATCTGGGGAGTCTATTTTATTTAAGTACTTCATTTAACCACTTAATAGTTCATACTAGACAACAACAGATAGTAGGAAATGTTGTCTAATTGGGGAAATCTATTTTGGCTTCTCTATATTTGCAAATTGCAAACCATAGCCTTCTTTCTTGTCTATTCGCTTAAGTATTACGGCTACTACTATTGCTATTGAACAGATACCGGCAAATATTGTCATTGGTAATGTATAATCATAAACTACAGCAGTTTCACTTATTAAATCATTAGCAACACTTTGTTTGTTAAGTAGATTGCCAATAAATATAGGAACTATCATGAGACCTATATTTTGGATGTAAAATGTTAGAGCATATGTTGTTCCCAATTGTCTTTCAGGCATAATCTTCGCCAAAGATGGCCACATTGCCGAAGGTACCATAGAGAAAGCAATACCAAGTAACATCATAAGAATAATTGCCATCCACCACTGATTAATAAATGGAAGTGCAAACATAACATGAACAGAGGTTAACAATATTGCGCCCCCAATCATAAGGTCGGCACCACGCCCAATTTTATCATAGATAATACCAAATAGAGGAGTCAAAATAATTGCTCCAAAAGGAAGCATACTTGGAATTAGACCAGAAAGTTCGCGGCTTACACCAAACTTGTACTCCATCAGACCAGCTGCATATTTTAAAAACGGAAAAACTGCCGAGTAGAAAACAACACAAAGTATAGCTATAAGCCAAAAACCTTTGTTGTTTAAAACTGCTTTTAAATCCTTTACATTAAAAGACTCTTCGGGTACAAGTTCATCTGCTTTAATTTGTACATCAAGTTTTTTATCGTAGATAGTGTAGATTACAAAACTAAGACCTCCAAGAATTAGTAGTACTAGACCAAAAAGAACTGGCGTGCTAACATTACCATATTTAGTTGCTATCATTGGTGAAAAAGCAAGTGCGGCAGCCGATCCAAGGCGTGCAAGTGAAAGTTGCATACCCATTGCAAGAGCAAGTTCTTTACCTTTAAACCATTTTACAATAGCCTTACTAACGGTTATTCCTGCTACCTCGGCACCTACTCCAAATATTCCAAACCCTACAACTGCCCAAACTACCTGCATTTTGTATTCTGTTCCAAAAAACATCATAGAGGTGTTAATTAAAGCGCTGTCGGTTACTGCCCAATATTTAATGGCAATTCCTATAATCATGAGCATACTTGACATGATCCCACTGAATCGAATGCCTTTCTTGTCTAGAATAAGCCCTCCGAAAATGAGCATTCCAAGAAATACATTAAAGATAGAGTAAGAGCCAGAAAACAATCCATACTCCGATGCGTTCCAGAGATTATTGTCTTTAAGCATGGTTTGCAATGGCGAGAATATATCTGAGGCAACGTATGCTGCAAACATAGTTAAAGCAACTAATAATAGCATTAGCCATCTCATTGTTGCAGAGTCTCTTAGTTGTACTGAAGTTTTTTTCATTGAGTTAAATTGTTAATGTTAATTTATCTAATAATTGTTTGTTCTCTATCTGGACCTAAAGAGATTATTGAAATGGGAACTCCAGTCTCTTTCTCTATAAATCTTACGTAGTTCATGAACTCAAAAGGCAGATTTTCTTCTTTAGTAACCTTTGTTAGGTCTCTTTTCCAACCTTTAAATTCTTTGTAAATTGGTTCTATTTGTGCAAAAGCGTCAAAAGGAGCCTTATCTGTAACCTCTCCGTTTATCTTATATTGTTCAGCTACCTTAATGGTATCGAAAGAGTCTAGAACATCTGCCTTCATCATAATAAGATTGTCTACTCCGTTTATCATAACGGCATATTTTAGAGCAACCATATCTAGCCAACCAGTTCTTCTTGGCCTACCTGTGGTAGCGCCAAATTCATTACCCATTTTCCTGAGTAATTCTCCAGATTGGTCATCTAACTCAGTAGGGAAGGGACCACTTCCTACTCTAGTACAATAGGCTTTAAAGATACCTGATACCTTACCAATATGCTTTGGAGCAACTCCAAGACCTATGCACGCACCAGCGCATATAGTAGTCGATGAGGTAACAAAAGGGTATGAACCATAATC
>CAZHHY010000200.1:0-2977 GCA_964532375.1 uncultured Muribaculaceae bacterium | reverse complement strand
TACTCGTAGTGGTTTACTTACCTCGCCACTTAGAGCTCGTTTTGGAATTCAATCTCATCTTGAATATTACGATGCTTCTGTTCTGTTGGGTATTATAAAAAGAAGTTCAGGTATTTTAGATATACCTATCGAAGACGATGCTGCTTTAGAGATAGCTCGTAGAAGCCGAGGCACACCCAGAATTGCAAATGCTCTGCTACGCAGGGTACGTGATTTTGCTCAGGTGAAAGGTAATGGAGTAATCGATAATAAAATTACACTTTATGCACTAGATGCATTGAATATAGATAAACGAGGTTTAGACTCTATGGACAACAAGATTCTCGCTACAATTATCCATAAATTTAAAGGTGGTCCTGTTGGAGTTGGCACTATTGCAACTGCTGTTAGTGAAGATATTGGCACAATAGAAGAGGTTTATGAACCTTTCCTTATCAAAGAGGGTTTTATACAAAGAACTCCTAGGGGGCGCGAAGTTACAGACCTTGCCTACAAGCACCTGGGCGTAATAAGAGAAGTTACTGGCCCATCATTGTTTTAAATTGGGTTAGATATTTCTTATCTGTTCCATTTTTATATTGACTTGATAATATCTATTTTACTAAATTTGATAACCATTTTTATCTGTTCCATTTTTATATTGAAAAATATAAATATAATAAATAATGAAAAAGATCTTAATTACTATTACTTTAAGCGTGTTTACACTCTTTTTGAGTTTAAATTCTATTGCCTGCACCTCGGCAATTTTTACTGGGAAAGTAACTGCCGATGGGCGCCCTATTCTTTGGAAACACCGCGATACTGGCGAAGACAATAACCGAGTTGAATATTTCAAAGGTGAAAAATATAGTTTTATAGCAATTGTTAACAGCCCAGATAAAGGTGGAATTGCTTGGATGGGAACAAACGAAACAGGTTTTTCAATTATGAATACTGCTTCATATAATCTCAAAAACGACAATGTTAAAGAGATGGATATGGAGGGTGAGTTTATGTTTCAAGCTCTTGCAGTATGTAGTTCTTTAGAAGATTTTGAAAAATTTATTAATAATCACCCACGTCCTATGAGAGTAGAGGCCAATTTTGGTGTTATAGATGCTCATGGTGGTGCTGCTTTTTATGAAACTAATAATACCACTTTTATAAAAGTAGATGCCAATGATCAAAAGAATGCTCCTCAAGGTTATCTAGTTTATACTAATTTCTCATATACAGGTCGTTTCAATGAGGGCATGGGTTATATTAGACAGCAAAATGCGATAGATATTATCTCTAAAGAGACTGTTTTCTCTTCTATTACCCCTAGCTGGATTTTTAACAATCTCTCTCGTTCTTTTTACCACTCATTTTTAGGTATCGATCTTACAAATGAAGAGAGTTCTCCAGAGAGATTTTCGGGTTGGGCTTTAGACCAAGATTATATTCCAAGAAGGTCTTCTACAGCTTCTGTTGCCATCCAAGGTGTTAAACCAGGCGAAAACCCAGAAATGACAATTATGTGGACAATTCTGGGTTACCCACCTGCAGGTATTGCAGTACCACTTTGGGTAAAAGCTAAAGAACAACAACCTGCTGTTATGGTTAAAAGCGCAAAGAGCAACAATGCACTTGCTTGCGATATGGCATTAGATCTTAAATACAAAACCTTCTCTAACAAAAGAGGCAGTGGCCAACGGTACATGAACTTTAACCTCATTTACAACAAGAATCGCACTGGCTACATGCAAGAACTTGCACCTGCCGATCATTACATAGAGAGCCTCTTTAAAGAGCCAATAGAGCGCTGGCGCCGCGAGGGTCTCAAACTAAATGAGCTTCTGCAATACTACAACGACGCTAACGACGCCGTAAAAGGCGCCTACCTCTCCCTCACCACCAGCCGCTAGCACATATTCATCGCCGTGGTTTTTGGTAACAATTCGAAGCGTACTAATTTTGCAATTAACAGAATATAAACTACATAGTTTTTTAAATAGGCCTAAAAAGGGCCTATTTAAAAAATTAATATACTCTTATACAAGTGGTTATATGAAAAGTGCGCTTGGCAAGTGAAACGCAGCCCTATTTGCGAAGCAAATTTCATTTGGTCGCAGGCACCAATAGGTGCCTTCGGCTGGTGTAGACTGCTTCACAGGTTGAACGAATGTGCCATTTTAAGTAACTATTACTCCATCAGTTACATCACTTTCATTAATACCCTTTTTTTAGGAGTATTAATGAAAGTGATATTGCTTACAATAAATTGATTATGAGACAACGTAGTGAATAGAAAATTATCTATGGATATCTTTTATGTCTAGGCAAACGATAGCTGTGTTATTTTTCTCTTGTTCATTTGCGATTAAATAGACTCGTTCATTAACAACAGTTGCGAAACTAGAAAAGAGATATCTGAATCTGCATAGATTTCAATAACTGTATAATCAAGCTTTTTTGGATTGTTACAAGAACCCAGTAATGTCAATATGATTAAATGGATGAATATAAAATGTCTCATCTATTATTTTATTTGGTTATATTCCATAACTATTTGTACCTCAATTGTAGTAATTTATACAGATAAAATTAATCACCATATTAAATTTATCCACAAACAAAGTATAAATTTTGGGCCATGTATTGCAGAAATGGCACACGCTAGAGAAGTTTATGAACTTTTCTATGATAAAGATGTAATTTTCATGAATATATGCATGAACTCATCTTATGAATCATGGGAAAAGATGGTTCATAAAGGAGGTATCGAAGGTGAAAATTATTTTTTTGATAATGACTTATCTGCTATAGCCGCTGCGGCCCTTCTTTCTGGCGGTTTCCCAACCTACATTCTTATTGGAAAAGATGGCTTAATCAGAACAAAAAAAGCACCAAGACCATCTTCTATTACTCAATTATGTGTTGCAATAGACAAACTAATTGCCGAATAAATTAGGGAGAGGAGCTGATTCCTAAATTGAATGTACTGGCGTTTTAT
>CAZHHY010000199.1:0-3004 GCA_964532375.1 uncultured Muribaculaceae bacterium | reverse complement strand
GTAAGTGCCAATAGGTTCATGACACAGTACATGGATGCCACTACTGTTAAAAACAAGCTTACAGATTTTCTTCATTTCTATCAAATGATAGATGTACTCATTATAGACGATGTACACGAATTTTCGGGAAAAACTGGTACTCAAAATGCTTTTTTTCATATATTTAGTCATCTACACTCTGTTGGAAAGCAACTTATATTAACATCAGACAAAGCCCCTGTAGATTTACAAGATTTAGAAATTAGACTACTTTCTCGTTTCAAATGGGGTCTTCTTGCCGAACTTTTACCTCCAGACTATCAAACTAGAGTAGAAATACTAAAAGCTAAGAGTTACAAAGACGGCATTACACTACCCGAAGAAGTTATTTCCTACGTTGCATCTAGAGTAACTACTAACATAAGAGAACTTGAAGGAACTTTAATATCTCTTCTTGCTCACTCTACTCTAGCCAATAGAAAGATAGATTTAGACCTAGCAGAGAGCCTTATTGAAAAACTAGTAACTCGCAATAGGCCAGAGATTACAGTAGATCGTATCCAAAAAGTTGTTTGCGACTATTTTAAAATTGAATCCGAAAAATTTCTTAGTCCATCTAGAAAAAGAGAACTCGTTCAAGCTAGACAAATAGCTATGTATTTGAGCAGAAATCACACAAAAAACTCTTTAGCTTCTATTGGAACTCAAACAGGTGGAAGAGATCACGCAACCGTTCTTCACGCATATAATACTGTATGCGATCTCTTGGATACCGACAGATCTTTCCGTAAATTTGTAGTGGATATAGAGAACCAACTCAAATCCAACTAAAAATAGCCCTCAGTATAAACAATTCTAAATAACTTCAAATATGGAGAGTATTAAAATATTTTCGATATTCGACGAGATTACAAAAATCCCACGCGAAAGCGGAAAAGAGGAGAAAATCATACAATATCTCATAGATTTTGCAACAAGCAGATCGCTCGAATACAAAAAAGATCAAGCAGGAAATGTAGTTATCATGAAACCTGGTACGCCAGGAATGGAAAATGCACCAACTGTAGTTCTACAAAGCCACTCCGATATGGTGTGTGAAAAAAATTCAGACAGCAACTTTAACTTCGATACAGATCCCATTAAATACCAAGAAGAAAACGGTTGGCTAATTGCCAAAGAGACTACTTTAGGGGCAGATTGCGGGATAGGAATGGCTGCCCAACTGGCTGTTTTAGATTCAAGCAACATTAAGCACGGCCCTATAGAGGCCCTTTTCACTACAGAAGAAGAGACTGGCCTTTTTGGAGCAAAAGCCCTCAAACCTGGCTTTATTGAAGGTAAAATTCTTATAAACTTAGATTCCGAAGATGAGGGAGAGCTCTTTATAGGATGCGCCGGAGGTGTAGATACAACTGCAAAGTTCCATTACAGCACAGAACAAGTATCTAATGAAAACAATTTCATTAGAGTTTCTATTTTTGGTGCCACAGGTGGTCACAGTGGAGACGAAATTGATAAAAATAGAGCTAACGCAAATCAAATCCTTTTCAGATACCTATATCAACTTTCCAAAACTGTAGATTTTGCTCTTTGCTCTGTAGCAGGAGGAAACAAGCGTAACGCAATAGCTCGTGAAGCTTATGCTGTAGTTGCAATTCCTTCCGAAAAAAGAGCAGCTGCCGAGGTACTATTTCTAAAAACAATTAACGAAGTAAAAGAAGAACACTCCAAATCAGATCCAGATCTTACAGGTTCTTTCGAAAGTGCACCTGCAACAAGCGAATCTATAGATAAAAGAACTGCCTCCCGTTTGATTATGGCAATGCATGGGGTTCCACACGGGGTTCTTGCAATGAGCCAAGAAATAGAAGGGCTAGTTGAAACATCAACTAATTTAGCTTCAATAAAAATGGTTGAAGGCAATATCATTCGCATTGGAACAAGTCAAAGAAGCTCTTTAAATTCTGCAAGGCATAATGCTGCTAGTAGAGTAGAAGCAATCTTTGCACTAGCCAAAGCCGAGGTTACTCACGAAAGCGAATACCCAGGATGGAAACCCAAAACAGACTCCCCTATTTTAGAGATAAGCAAAAAGTCGTACACCTCACTTTTCGGTACCAAACCAGTTGTTAGAGCAATTCACGCCGGCTTGGAGTGCGGAATGTTTCTTGACACCTATCCATATTTAGATATGATCTCTTTTGGTCCAACAATAAAAGGGGCTCATGCACCGGGTGAAAAACTAGAGATAGCATCTGTAGATAAATTCAGAAAATTACTTATAGACGTACTAGAGAATATAAAAGCAAAATAAATAACAATGTCTCAACTTATTGCACCCTCAATGCTTTCGGCCAACTTTGCAAATCTCGAAAAAGATATAGCAATGGTAAACTCAAGCGAAGCAGATCTATTTCATTTAGATATTATGGATGGGCTATTTGTTCCTAATATCTCTTATGGGTTTCCTGTTGTAAAAGCAATTGCATCAAAAGCTACAAAGCCACTAGATGCTCACCTTATGATAGTAGACCCCGATAGATATTTAGAAGACTTTGCTAAAGCAGGGGTTAGTTATTTGAGCGTCCACTACGAGGCCTGTACACACCTTCACCGCACTATCCAAAGAATTAAATCGCTTGAGATGAAAGCTGGTGTTGCACTCAACCCTCACACCCCAGTTGAGAATCTTATAGAAATTCTTCCAGATATAGATTTTGTCCTCATTATGTCTGTAAATCCTGGTTTTGGAGGGCAAAGTTTTATAGAGAACTCGTTTTCGAAAATTAAACGCCTCAAGCAAATGATTCTAGAGAGGTCTTTGAATACATTAATAGAAGTTGACGGAGGGGTCAACAAAGAAAATGCTCCGCTTCTTTTCCAGAGCGGAGCAAATATTCTTGTTGCCGGCAATTCTGTCTTTGGTGCAAAAGAGCCTTCAGAAGCAATTGCACAACTTAAACAAACTCTATAAAATATACTTCACCTCTTTAAATGAATATCTTTTAGTAGAACCATCTTCTTT
>CAZHHY010000198.1:0-3006 GCA_964532375.1 uncultured Muribaculaceae bacterium | reverse complement strand
TAATTAAAATCGGCTCTCAATTCAGGTTTTAATCTGTAACTAGCCTGAAACTCTACCCCTTTATTATTAAAATAACCAGTATTTAAGTTTTTTGGAACACCATTAATTCTTATTACTTCAATCATATTCCACCCATCTATAAGAAAAAGATTCATTTCTGTAGCGAGTCTAGAGTCTAAAAACATCTGGCCAACAGATATCTCATAATTTATCATATTCTCTGGTAGAAGATAGGGGTTTTGTGGGGGAAACATATACATCTCTCTAATTGTTGGACTCCTATAACCCTTTGATATTGAACCTTTAATCACATTTCCTTTAAACAATCTTAAGACTGTTCCAATTTGAGGTACCCATGCTTCGCCAAAAGTAGAATTATACTCGAACCTAAGACCAGCGTTGAGTGTGAGTATATCAAAAAACTCTTGTTGAGCTATCAAATAACCAGCCGTTTCGTATGTTTTTCTATCTGCAAGTTGTGTCTTTTGTGACGTTTCAATAGTTTCGTTCCAAGCTTTACCACCCCAGTTTTTATAATCAAACCCAACAGTAAAGGAGTTACCGGGAAACAGAGTAAAGTTTTCATATGCCATTACCCCATAATTATGGTCAATAGAGTTAAATAGATAACTCTTTGGAGTTGAGTTAAAAGCATAACCATCATTAATAACATGATCTCCACTATTGAAAAACCCCCTAATAGCTCCTGAGCCATAACTGTGTCTGTTCTCTAGAGCTAACGATGCCGATTTTCTAAATAAATCCATTTTATTATCGGTAAGCAAATTCTTTACTTGACCAGGATTTTCATTATATATCTTAGACAAAGAGAGGTGAGCATTCACATTTAAATAGTTATTGAGCTTATAGCTAACTTTTGCTAGGCCATTAGTTATGTTAAACCTTGAATTACTTCTGTGGCCATCTGTTCTATCGTGGTTTAAACTAACTAAGCTCGAAAACTTACCAGAATTAAAACTATTATTAATCATAAATCTAGCAGTGTTGTGTGAACCATAAGAGACCCTTGCTCTGCCACTATTGCCATCTTCTAAATTATTGCGAGTAATTACATTCACTACTCCTCCCATTGCATTAGAACCATACATAAGCGAACCTGGCCCCCTTATTACCTCTACCCGCTCAATGTCTGAAGAGAGATAAAGATCTGGTATAGAATGTCCAAACACACCTGCCCATTGAGGCTGGCCATCAAAGAGCATAAGCACTTTATTACCCTGCCCCACCCCTCTAATATTTATTGTACCAGCCGCACCCTCAGAAACTCCAAACCCAAGCATACCCTTTTGAGTAACAAATAGCCCCGGTACCAACTGAGACAAAACAGGAAGTACAGAAGAACTGCTAGCAGCTTCAATCTCGGCCTTGTCTATAACCGATATAGTCAAAGGCACATTATTACGATTTACTTTAGTTTTATTTGCAGTAACCACAATGGTATTAAGATTTATCGGCTTAATAGTATCGGTTACAGAAATTGCACTAGATGGGTTTACAGCCCATGTAATAGAGGAAAAAGCAACTGCATAAAGAGAGAACATTGAGAGCAGCAGTAATTTAGTTGTTATCTTCATATTTATTTATCAATGTTTTTGAGCGATATTATTTATCAATGTTATTTATTGATCTTATTTATCATCTATTATTAAAAAAGAGAAGCAAAGATAATATCTTATTTTACTCTAGGGTGGCATTTAAGAATGCTTTCTCTCCATTTTTCACTATTTACATGAGTATATATTTCTGTAGTTAAAATACTCTCGTGCCCTAACATCTGCTGCACAGCGCGTAGGTCGGCACCATTTTCTACCAGATGAGTAGCAAAAGAGTGCCTAAAAGTATGCGGAGAGACATCTTTATCTACCCCAGCAATTGCAGCTTGATTCTTCACTATTATAAATAGCATCTCTCTAGAAAGGTGCCTCCCTCTTCGGTTGAGAAACAGAGTATCTTCATCTTTTTTTAGCACAGGCGCTGCTTTTCTTAAACTCATATATATTTTAACAGCATCTATAGCTGGAGTGCCAATTGGAACTAACCTTTGTTTGCTCCCTTTTCCTGTTACTCTTACAAAGCCATCTTCAAGAAAAAGATCTGATATTTTTAGTGAAATCAACTCAGTTGCCCTTAACCCACAAGAGTATAAAACCTCTATCATTGCCCTGTTTCTATGCCCCTCTGGCAAAGAAAGATCTATACTATCTAAGATTTTCTCTACTTCTGAAATGGATAGAACAATGGGAATATATCTATTTAACCTTGGTGAGTCTAGTAATTCTGCCTGGCTCTGTTCTATTACGTTTTCCATTTCCAAGAAAATAAAAAAAGATTTAAGAGCACTAATTATTCTTGATTGGGAACGTTTGGAAAGGTTTTTGCTATTCTCCTCTGTTATAAATGCATTGAGCACCTCTAAATCTACTCTCTTTAGATCATATACACCAGTTTTGTTAGTGTCAGATTCAAGGTAGTTGCAGAGCTTCTCTACATCGGAACAATATGAACTTATACTATTGTCCGATAATGACCGCTCTAGCTTAAGATATACCGAGTAGTCATTTATCAAATTATTACTAAATATTTTTTTCAATTAAATTGCATTACTTTTGTACAAAATTAGAAGAATTATGAAGGAAAAGAAAACCAAAATCATTTGTACTGTTTCTGACAGGAATTGTAGCGTAGAATTTATTGAAAGCCTATATAAAGAAGGGATGAATGTTGTTAGAATAAACTCGGCTCACACTACGTTAGAATCTTCTCTTCCTATAGTAGAAAACACAAGAGCAGTATCGGATAAAATTGCTATTCTTATAGATACCAAAGGGCCCGAAATTAGAATTACCCACATGGGAACAGAGAGTGGGTTCGCTGTAAAAGAGGGAGACGAGGTTATTTTCGAAGATAACCCACTGGGAGTTTCTGGGAACGGCCTTTTATATACAAACTATAATAACTTTGTAGCCGAAATTCCAGTAGGAGCAA
>CAZHHY010000197.1:0-3018 GCA_964532375.1 uncultured Muribaculaceae bacterium | reverse complement strand
TAATTTGATCTTAGTATTAAACATTATCTATCATTAACCTTATAATTGGCACTGCTATTGGAATAAGTATAGATGTAAACAACCCCATTAGGGCAATTGCTAGCCCACCTATTGCCCCCTCTAGGGCACCTATTTCAAGAGCTTTGGCAGTTCCTATGCCATGAGCAGCCGAGCCTAGCGAAAGCCCAATTGCTACTTTAGACTTTATACCTACTATCTTTAAAAACCAAGGCCCCACTACTGCCCCGAATATACCAGCTAGTATTACAATAACTGCTGTTAAATATACAACACCACCTGCTTGTTCAGATAGGCCAATTGCAATGGGTGTGGTTATTGACTTGGGAAGCAGAGTTATAACCATTTCTAAGTTGGCTCCCAACAAAATAGCCACAATAGTAACCGAAATAATAGAAAAAAGGCTACCCATAAAAGTAGCGAATAAAATAGAGACACCTCTACTTTTAATAAAATCATAGTTTTTATAAAGTAGAAACCCAAAAGCTACTACAGAAAGATTCAGAACATACCTAATTACCTTAGTATTCTGCTCATATAGCTGAATCTCTTTCCCAGTAAGCTCAAAGAAAAGTATTATAAGAGCTGTTGCAACTATAATAGAGTGAAGCAACATAATATTACTCTTTTTATAGACGAACTTTCCAACAATATAGACACATACAGTAAGAAAAATAAATAGTATTTCTAGGAAAAGATTCATAATGAATATAGGAAGGGTTAATATTAACTTTTCTTTTTTGCTTCAAATCTATCTATAATATAGCCCACAATCCAAAGCACAAGTAGAGAACTCAAAATTACCGAAATAAGTATTGCACTAGCTTGCTCTTTTATTGTAACAAGTGGAACCAAAGCAACTCCTGCGGTAGCAGGAATAAAAAAGAGCATTAAGTTATCTAATAGAAAATTTGCTGCCTGCGCTACCCAAGTAGATTTCACAACTCCAAACTTGAGTAATCCAAAAAGGATTAACATACCCATTACAGCCGGAGAGATAAATCCAGCTATAAAATAGCTCAAGAGCTCTCCTATATAATAAGATGTTGCAATTATACCTATCCCAAAAATAAAAGCGAGAACCTTAGATAAAAAACTTTTTACTTTAGGAGTCATTCTTTCATCCATTCATAGGTTGTGTAATGATCTCCCGTCATTCCCAATGAGTTATAGACAGATTGAGCTCTAATATTTCTTTTGTCTACATATAGGCGAAGACCCATTATGTTGTCTGATTTTATTACAATTTTTTTAATATGATCGTAGAG
Source organism: uncultured Muribaculaceae bacterium (assembly GCA_964532375.1). Lineage (GTDB taxonomy): Bacteria > Bacteroidota > Bacteroidia > Bacteroidales > UBA932 > Bact-08. The sequence continues at coordinate 1,732 of CAZHHY010000197.1, read as the reverse complement.
TAATTTATAAATTCCCATTTTTCTAAAGCCTGGTTTTATATAGACAGATTGAATCCACCACACCCAACCATTTCGCCAATCACTCCACTCTTTTGTAATCATGAGCATACCTGTTGGCTCAGTTTCATTCTCGGCTATATAGTAGGACGCCTTTGCATCATCTTCAAAAACAGATGTCACTCCCTTTAACAAGATGTTAGAATCTAAATTCAAATTCTCGGTTTCAAACGCCATCTCTTTTTGAAATTCAACAATGCGCTCAATATCTTTTATTTGTGCCTTTCTTATATTTATTATCATAGCTACTTTATTATTTCTAATCTCAAATACTATTATCCTTTTAAGAATTATCTACAGAAATATTGTTTTTGTTATTCACTGTGCTAGAAGAAGAAGAAGAAGAAGAAGCAATAATAATAAAAGCAACAATCAGTAAATATTTAATGCTCCTTTTCACTCTCTAAGTTATTTAAGTAATCAATAAAATTACAAATAATTTAAACAAGAAAGGATGTTCTAAAATAATATTCCTAAAATGTTTAGCACAAAAATTAAAATAAAAGCAATAGTTCTACTGTAAATTTATTAGAGCCAATCTCTTTGTTAGTTATATCTATAAATTCTGGAATTGAAGGGTTTCCAAAAAAGTGTTCGTAATCGAATCTAAGAACAGAGCCAAATGGTTTCTTGGAGAGACCAAAATCTAGACCTACTGTAAAGCGTTTTGCAGAGAAATATCTATTATTACTCATATGGTCTTCTAGTGCGTCCCATCTAACTACAGGAGTAATATCATGGAAAATCTTTGCATCTGTAAAGGGAAAAGAGTATCCCCCTTGTACGTAATAAGAGAGTCTATCAGAGGCGTCAAATCTGTTGTGCCTATTCATAACCTCTGCCTCTACCCTATATCTAGAAGTTGCATACCTAGCATCGACACCCCAAACTAAGTAATCTTTCTGTTCACTTAAAGGGTAATCATAAATTTTTGCAGTTGCTCGAAGCCCTTGCATAGTTCCAAGTTGAACTCTAGCAGCATAAGAGAGAGCATTTGTCCAAACTGGATCATTTATTGAATAAGCATTAAAAACGCCAAACTCAAGCATAACTGGCAGTGGTAGGGTGTAGATAGTATAATTTACCAAAGCACCTATATCTCTTGCTGCTGTCATGAATTTGCCTATAAAAGGCCTATTTGCAAACATTAAGGCCTGAGGAGATGTTGTGTATGAATTGTATAAAGGAAGACTTGTTTGTCCTAAAATAAGATTAAAATTTTCAAACAACTTAACGTTAGCGAATAGATCTAAAACGGTAAGTTTGCCCTCGGCATTTAATTCTATCTGAACACGGTAAGAGATGGGGTCCGAAATAGATCCCGAAAAACCTACACGAGCATTGCGAACATTAAATCGAGACAAATTGGTTGTAGTTGCATACTCATATTTAGCTTTAAGAACTCCGTCAAATAGTGGAGTATATTTTTGTCCTATTTTTTTTTGCTCTTGAGAGAAGAGTGTGGCAACATTAAGAATAAAGAGGAGTGCAAGAAATAGTCTAGCTGAAATAGTTGAGTTTAGTACATTGTATAATTTAAATCTCATTTGACTTTTAGGTTTTAGATTCGAGGTGCAAATATAAGCGTTAATTAATAATTTACAGAGCTACAAAGTAATAAAAAAGCCCGATGATTTCTCATCGGGCTTTAAAAGATGGCGGCTACCTACTCTCC
>CAZHHY010000196.1:0-3048 GCA_964532375.1 uncultured Muribaculaceae bacterium | reverse complement strand
GTCTCTGCAACTGATATGTTATTGACAATATCTTGCCCAGTTACAACCTCCCCAAAGATAGTATACTGCAAATCTAGGTGTGGTGTACCTCCAAATTTCTTGTAGAACTCTCTTCTTTCGGGAGTAAACTTGAAATTCTCTATTTTGTTAGCTTTACTAATTCTAGACTCTACCTTATCTAAATCTTGATCGTTAAGGTCTTTTCCTACAACAATGTAAAATTGAGATGCCGATGACTTTCTCTCTGGATTCTCTTTATCTCCCTCTCTGGCTGCAGCTAGTACTCCTCTTTTATGAAACAAAGCAGGAACTATCTCGGCAGGTAACATATAGCCTAAATCTCCTTCTCCATATAACTTGTCTGCCTCATGGATCTTGCTAGTGGGGTCTCCCGATTGTATCATAAATTCCTTTATAACTCTATGAAACAAAACATTATCATAATTTTTGGTTTTGCATAGTTTTACAAAATTATCTCTATGTATTGGGGTCTCATTGTAAAGCCTTACTACAATCTCTCCTGCTGTTGTTTTTATATTTACAACATAAAATTTGGGTGTCTTTGCTGCTGATATTATAGGTAATAGCAACATTGCAATTAATAGAAGTTTAAGTTTGTTTAGCATTTTAGGTGTAGATTATTAATAGATTTATTGGGTTGGTATCACTGTTACTCTCTGCAAAAATAACTTTAAATTTATTGACTTGTTTATTTTTATCTTCAATTTAAACAATAAGCTTGGGTTAGTTCAAAATTAGATTATTTGGCATAGTTAACTGAATGTGATTAAATAAATTATTCTTAAGTTTACAGTGGTACTTAGATATAAATAATAGTCATGAAAAATTTTGAAAGTGGCATCTGCTGCGATTGCTGCAATTTTTATTGTACTCTCTTGTGGGTCTAACTCGGCATATGAACAACAAAATGGAGCAAAAGTTATTTCGATGGAACCTGTAATAGGGAATGAGCAAGTGGTTAACCTTAGCGAAATTGCTACTAAGGTAGATTATATACCTCTGCAAACCTCTGCCGAATCTTTGGTAGGGGAGGTAATGCATTTAACATTGGAGAATGATGTTGTTTATATTCCACACTTTAGAGCTTCAAAACTTAGCCGCTTTTCTATTTCGGGAGAGTATCTTGGTAGTGTGGGCAAAAGGGGAAGGGCTTTTGGTGAATATACAATGCTTACTGGGTTCCCTTTTGACTTTGACTACGAGACTGGGATAGAGATGATTTTTGATTTGGCGAAACTCATAGAGTATCACCCCAATGGTTCAATTAATTAGATTACAATAAAAGGAGCTTCAGATAAAAACTTTGAGATAGATTTTATTAAAAAGCATGGAAATATTTACATTGCTGCTATCTCAAAATTTGGAACGTATAAACATGATCTAATTTTCTTGGACAGTACTGGTAATTTTATGGGAGATTTTCCAGAAGGATATAATAAGGGCGAATACTCAGAGCCGATCGTGGGCACTATGAAGGAAGGAGGGCAAGTTTTTACTTATTCTATAGGTAGGTCTTTCTCTTTTCCTTATAGGTATAAAGATTTGCTAATGATTACAAGCGGAACTAGAGATACTATATTTGGCTTCGAATCCAACGATACTGTACCCCAGATTAAATACATAATTGATGCTGGTAAATACATTAATGAAAAGGATGAATATGGTGGAGAAGCTATTAAATTAGTTCATACATTTACAAGGGAGTCCAATAAGCATCTTTTTCTCACGTTTAATTTTACCAAATATAAGTCAGCATTAAATGAAGGGCTACTTGTAAGAGTTCTTTTCAATAAAGAGACCAGCCAAACTAAAGCACTACTGAATAAACTAGTGAATGATATTGATGGCGGGCCATCCTTTTGGCCTTTGCATATTTCTCGTGACGGAAAGATGGTAAGTATAATAAGCGCAATCAACTTTACAGATGCAGCTAAAAAGAGTAGCTCCCAAAAGATGAAGCAAATTGCCGCTACACTCACCGAAGAGTCTAACCATGTAATAATTGTAGTTAAATAATACCGTTTTATTCCCATTCGCATTCAAGCAATCTTGATGCGATGGGGTGCAAAAACAAAAAAAGCCAAGCGGTTGCTTGGCTTTTCTTGTTGGTATGTCGGGCATGGTATTAAGCTAGCAGGATGCAAGTTCCTGTATGTGCCGAGTTGATAGGAAACATTAGCGATTGGCAAGGGTGTTGCGGGTAACTGCAAATCTGAAAGAAGCCATTAGCAAATCTGAAGTTCTGACGCACAGAAACCTGATATAAGGCTCTAATGAGAGGGTAACCGAGCAATGGATTGGGAACGCCCAAAATTCAACCGTAACTCCAAGGAGTAAATCAGGCAGAACGCAGCGAAAGTTTAGTATCTTATCCCGAGAGGTCTTGCAAGATGCACCAATAGTGCAGAATATGCAGTGATGTATATTTATATTTTGCAAGAAGTCAGCAGAGGACATAGTACTCAAGGTAGGAACAACTAAGAGGAAGGTCTGAATTTTTTAATTAAGGAGCAGTTATTTCAAAATTTGTTTTATGGAGCGACAGCAATTCAGAGAATACCAACAAGACCTCTTTACCCAAAGAGGAGAGGATTCTTTGTGCCCTTCTACCACCTGTGAAGCCGTAAGCGTAGCAGAAGTAGTAAAGGCGTTGCAAGTAGAACAAGCAGGAGAAAATGGACGAGCCTTAGCCCAAGATTTAATGGGAGCGGTATTGTGTCACAGCAATATCTCGCAAGCTTACAAACAGGTAAAGCGTAACAAAGGAGTTGCTGGTATTGACCATATGGCTGTGGAAGACTTTGCGGTATGGTACTCTAAAAACTGGGAAACCTTATTTAGTAACCTAGCCAAAGGTACCTACCAACCACAAGCGGTCAAAGAGGTAACTATCCCCAAAGGATTGGTGTTTAAAGGCAGGGGTGAATGGTATGTGAATGGTAAACTAAATGTGTTGGGCACAAGCGAAGAACCTGTTGTTTTTACAACTATTTAAGATGATTATTATGGTTTTCCTTTAGATACACA
>CAZHHY010000195.1:1404-3090 GCA_964532375.1 uncultured Muribaculaceae bacterium | reverse complement strand
TTATTTGATATCAATTTCTTATTCTACTACAACTCCCTTTAGTGTTGCCGAAGAACAAGAAATAATCTTTACTTTAACGTAATCGCCAACTTTATGTTCACCAGAGGGGAAAATACAAACTTTATTTTGAGAGGTTCGCCCAGATAACTCATTGGAAGATCTTTTTGAGATTCCCTCTACCAATACTTCAAATGTTTTGCCTAGATCTGCTTTGTTGGTTAAATGAGAAATCTGGTGTTGTAAGTCTATAATTTCTGCAAGTCTCCTTTTTTTGACCTCTTCTGGGACATCGTCTAGATGTTTCTTTGCAGCAACAGTATTGGGCCGTTCAGAATAGTGAAACATAAAAGCAGTGTAACCACCTATCTCTTTCAAGGCTGTTAGACTCTCTTGGTGGTCTTGTTCGGTTTCTCCAGAGAAGCCGGTAATAATATCGGTGCTAAGAGAGCACTCAGGTATTATTTGCTTAATTAAATAGACCTTTTTTAAAAACTCTTCTCTTGTATACTTGCGGTTCATTCTTTTAAGAACAGCATCGCTACCAGATTGTATTGGCAAATGTATATGCTTGCAAATATTGGGAAATGCAGCTATAGTTTTTATAACTGTTTCATCTATATCTTTTGGATGAGAGGTAGAGAATCTTACTCGTAGAGAGGGGTCTATTTGTGCCACCATCTCTAGTAGCTTTGGGAATGTTACAATTTGAGATGCCGAGTTATCTAATTGTTGGTTTGGTAACAAGTTGGTAGTTGTGTCCCAGTTGTATGAGTTTACGTTTTGCCCAAGAAGAGTTACCTCTTTATAACCATTTTGGAATAGTTGTTTAGCTTCATTTAGAATGCTTTGTGGGTTGCGGCTTCGCTCTCTTCCTCTTACATATGGCACAACGCAATATGAGCAAAAGTTGTTACAGCCCCTCATAATTGAGATGTAGGCACTTACACCATTTTTGTCCATTCTAACAGGAGATATATCGGCATAGGTCTCTTCTTCTGATAAAATTGTATTTATCTGTTTTTCGCCAGAGGCCATGCCTGCTAAGAGCCTAGGTAGTTCGCGGTAAGAATCGGGGCCAGCCACAATGTCTACTACGCCATGATCTAAAAGTTTTTCTTTTAACCTCTCGGCCATGCAGCCAAGAATGCCAACTCTAAGATTTTTCTTCTTTTTCTTTAATGAGCGAAAATAATCTAGGCGAGCCCAAATTTTTTGTTCGGCATTATCTCGTATAGAACATGTGTTTATAAATATAAGTGTAGCATCTTTTAGACTGCTACAGAGTGAGTAGCCACTGCTTTGAAGAACCGAGAGAACAACCTCGCTGTCGCTCACATTCATTTGACAGCCGTAAGTTTCTATGTATACTTGTTTAAGGTTTGTGTCTAAGATAGGTTTTACGGAATAGAATTTGTTTGTCATTACCTACATAATATTATTCTGCAAAGATATGCTTTTTTATACCTTTGTAGTTATACAAAATAAAAATGATGAAGAGATTATTGGTTTCCCTACTGTTTGTATCCCTACTTTTTACTAGTTGCTCTAAGCTTGGCCAGGTAGAAGTTAAGGCAATAAACATAAAGAATTTTAAGTTATTAAATACAAGCTCGGCAGATCTTGAAGTTGAATTTGTAATTAACAATCCAACTAATAAAACATTGGTACTCAATAGTGCAGATGGTT
>CAZHHY010000195.1:0-1394 GCA_964532375.1 uncultured Muribaculaceae bacterium | reverse complement strand
TTCTTTGGGTGGATGCGATACTGTAGCTGCCAATAGAATAAGTGTAAATAGATTGACATTTAGACTTAATGTTATAGACCCTCTCTCTTTACTTTCTATGGGGTTGAACCTGTCACAGTGGAAATATTCCGATTTTAAAGTAGACGCTAGGGCGGTCATAAATCCTACTCCAGGAAGAAAAAGAGTCATTAAAATAAAAGATATGCCACTAGAGAATTTGGCAAAAAGGCTATAGATTATTAATTAAGGATAATTGAAATAATGAAACCATTTTTGAAATATGCTATCGTTTGTTTATCATTGATGCTAACTGCCTCTTTGAGCTCTCAAAACATTATATATAGACTTGGTGATACTTCGCAAAATGATACTATTGTAAATAGGGTTACCATTCTAGATTCATCGCTTGTAAATAGAGATATTTTTGAATTACTTGGCGCATCTGATTATTTTGGTTCACAAATAGAGATAGACCAAAGGCCAGATGTTAAACAAAAGCTAAATAACTATATTGCAAATGCCTCTAAACGTGTTGTCTCTGGGTATAGAATTCGAATCTTCTTTAGTAATACCCAACAAGCAAGAGCTAAATCAGAACAGTTAGTAAATTCTTTTTCACAACTTTATTCGGGTATAGGGGTATACAGAACCTACGATAATCCATATTTTAAAGTTACCGTAGGCGATTTACGCACTAAATCTGATGCTGTTAAAATGCTTAAAAAACTAGAGAGCGAATACCCCTCGGCATTCATTGTAAGAGAAAATATTAATTTCCCGCCTTTATAATACTACTTAGTTTCGTTTCTACTGCGCCACCACTTTGGCTGAAATTTTAATGCAAGCCTTCTGAGTGGTGTAAGATATCTCTCAATTTTTTCGGGGTACACATCGGCAATATTTATCATTATCCCTGTCTCTTCTACACCTCCAAACTCTTGGTTTATAGCTGTTCCAAAAACCTTCATTGTAGGTGATAGATTCATATATGAATTGATGAGAGGTGGTATGTTCTCTCCTAACCCTCTAATTTCTTTAGAGAGATGTTTATATGCTTCTTTATAGTCTTCGTGTTCGAATAGTTGGGCAAAATATGGATTGGAGGAGTCGTATTCTAAAGGGGAAATTGGAACTACTAAGCTCTCTTTATCGTCAAAATATTTATTTAGGAAATTAAGTAGAGTGTTTCTTGCCCTTAAGTTGTATGAAGAGTACATGGTTACTTTCCCAAAGAAATATTTAATGTGGGGGTATCTTAGCATTAGAGCACCAAGGCCGTCCCATAAATTATCTAGAGCATAGAGCCCTTTGCGTTTTATGTTTGTGCTTTGATAGTTAGGCTGTATGAAAGACCTACCCAATTCTATAGTGAAAGGTAAATATTCTTTTATAAA
>CAZHHY010000194.1:270-3117 GCA_964532375.1 uncultured Muribaculaceae bacterium | reverse complement strand
TTATTTCTGGAACTAGAGGCTCACTTATAATCCCTTTTGCCGGCTATTTCCTTTTTGCAGTATTGTCAAAAAACACTCGAATCATTGTTTCTATTGCAATTTTTGTAGCTGCAGCAGTTTGGTTTCTGAATTTCACCTATATAGGGCAGGGTAATGTCTATATTAGAAGAATGAGATCTGTATTTAACCCAGATGATGCATCGTTATTGGTAAGGCTAGAAAATCAACGAATTCTTAGAACCTACATGGCGGGCAATCCATTGGGAGGTATTGGAATGAAAAGAGGAAGTGCAGAACTCTACACCCCCCATCCTGTTTTATCTAAAATTCCACACGACTCATGGTATGTACTGCTTTGGGTAGAGGTAGGGATTATTGGAATGGTTCTTTATATTTTGCTTTTACTTTATATTTTATTTCATGGTTCATATCTGGTCATGTTCCAACTTAAAAACAGAGAATTACGGGGTATTGTTGCAGCATTTGTTTGTGCGCTTTTTGGTGTCTCGGCTGCTGCCTACTCGTTAGAGATTTTTGGGCAATTTCCTAATTCTGTAATTATATATATCTTAATGACAGTAATTTTCCTAAGCCCTAGATTAGATAAAGAGCTTGAAATGAGTAAAAACATATAAATATGTATTCTGTATTTATTGTTATTGAGAGGTTTCTATTTATTATTATGGCAATAACGGTAGGCTATCTACTGTTATTCTCGCTGTTTTCTATAAAAAAAAGGGATGTTATCCCTTTTGTCTCATCAAAAAAAGTGAAGTTTCTTATTCTTATTCCTGCATATAAAGAAGATGTAGTAATAATGGATTCTGTAAACTCTATTTTAGAGCAAGACTACCCTATAGATAAAATAGAGTTAGTTGTTATTTCAGATAAGATGAAAGAAGAGACTAACAATGCTTTGTCTAAGTTTCCGCTAACCATTTTAGAAATTAATCCCGAAAAAAGTTCTAAGGGCTTTGCTTTGAACTATGCAATGAACAATATTGCAGAGAGTAACTATGGAATGGTGGTGATATTAGATGCCGATAATGTAGTAGATCCTAGTTTTTTATCTCATTTGAATAATGCATATTACTTAGGCTCTATAGCTATACAAACACATAGGGTTGCAAAAAACATTAATTCACAAGTGGCAATTTTAGACGCCATAAGTGAAGAGATTAATAACTCTATCTTTAGAAAGGGCCATGTTAATATGGGGTTGTCAAGTGCCTTAATTGGGTCTGGTATGGCTATAGATTATAAATGGTTTAAGGCTCATAGTGGCAAGCTAGTGTCTGCAGGTGAAGATAAGGAGCTAGAAATAATGCTCCTAAAAGAAAATATATTTATAGATTATTTAGACCAGGTTTTTGTTTACGACCAAAAAGTAGAAAAAGAAAAAGCATTTTACAACCAAAGAAGAAGGTGGCTAGCAGCACAATTTTGGTCTTTGTATGTTGGGCTTAAATATATTCCTAAAGCACTCTTTAGCGCAAATGTAGATTATTTAGATAAAATGCTTCAATGGGCAATGCTGCCAAGAATAATGGTAATAGGTGTTATTGCAACAATGTTGGTAATCACAACTTTTTTTAGTTTATACCTCTCGTTAAAATGGTGGTTTATTTTATTACTGTTGCTATTTGCTTTAGCTATAGCTATTCCAGACTATTTGATTACTAAACAAAGTACAAAAGCAATCAAGAGATTACCTATTCTCTTACTTTTAATGTTCTTAAATATGTTTAGGTTAAGAGGAGCATCTAAGAATTTTATACATACTAAAAAGGGTTAAATTGCAAGACAGCAAAGCATACAAAAGTATTTTTAAAGCTACCTCTCTTTTTGGCGGAGTAAAGGTTATTCAAATCTTTTTAAACCTATTAAGAGGTAAGGTTATTGCAATTTTATTAGGGCCTAGTGGTGTTGGGCTTAATAGCCTTTTTATCTCTCCTATTACAATGATAAGCAACGTTACTTCATTGGGGCTAAACTTTAGTGCGGTAAGAGATATTGCAAAAGCAAATGAGTCTGGGAATATCTCTAAGCTTTCATTTATTATTAAAATATTCAAAAAGTGGATAGTGGCAACAGCTTTAATTGGCTTGCTCTCTGTTATTGTTTTTTCTAAGACTATAAGTAGTTATACATTTAAAAATACCGATTATACCCTCTCTTTTATCTTATTGTCATTTGTGGTGTTTTTTGGAGCATTAACCGCTGGAAACGCATCTATACTTCAAGGAACTAGGAACTTAAAGTCATACGCAATGCATTCTTTAGCAGGCTCTTTTGTTGCATTGGTTGTTTCGGCACCCCTGTATTATTTTTATGGAATAAAAGCAATAGTACCTGCTTTAGTTTTATCTGCTATCATAACTTTTTTGTATAGTGTCTATTACGTTTCAAAAGTTAAAACGGTGCAAACAGATGTCTCTTTAATTGAAACCTATAAAGGAGGCAAAGAGATGCTTAAATTAGGAGTTACAATGATGCTTGCAACCTCTATAGGTTCGGCAGTTCACTTTTTTATTAACACGTTCATAAGTAGCTATGGATCAATTGCCGATCTAGGATTTTATCAAGCAGGAATGAATATTACTTCACAATCTGTTGGCTTAGTATTTAGCGCAATGGCTATAGATTACTATCCAAGACTTGCTGCAATAAGTGAAGACAACAATAAGGTAAGAAAGATGGCTAACCAGCAAGGAGAGATTACAATGTTGATTGCAGCACCGGTATTAGCTTCTGTAATTATTTTTACCCCGCTGGTTATTAGTATTTTATTATCTAGCGATTTCTTGGTAATAATAGATTTTATAAGAATACTATCATTGGGAATGA
>CAZHHY010000194.1:0-260 GCA_964532375.1 uncultured Muribaculaceae bacterium | reverse complement strand
TCAATTGGTGCAATCTCTTTTGCCAAAGGAGATAAAAAAGTTTTCTTCTTTCTTGAAGGAATTTACATGAATGCTAGTATATTGCTGTTTAGTATTATAGGGTATAGAATTAATGGATTAATGGGGCTTGCATTAGGCTACTTACTAATGCATTTTATCTATTTTATAATAATAAATGTTGTTACATACGTAAAATACTATTTTTACATATCTAGGGATTTAGCAAAAATTCTATTGGTATGTATTCTGCTAGTGATAGC
>CAZHHY010000193.1:0-3132 GCA_964532375.1 uncultured Muribaculaceae bacterium | reverse complement strand
AACTCGCTGCAAAAATAATCTCCATTTTAGGATAAAATTAAAATAGTCCAAAGTAATATCAAAGTTAAAGCCGGCATTGCCCGGCTTTTAATTTGATCACACTTAATTTATTAGTTATCAAGATAGGTGGAGGTGTAGAAGAGAATAGGAATGTGGGTGAGCATTTAGCTAGGGCTATTTAGAAAGAGCTTTATATTTTGAGAGACGTGTGTTCCAACGCTCACGAGCAAACTCCTGTAAATCTGGAGCCACATCGCGCTCATCCATAATTTCCAAGCCTAAAATAGTTTCAAGAACATCTTCTAAAGAGACAATACCCTCAAAACCCCCATACTCGTCTACCACCAATGCGATATGAGCTTTCTTATCTAGCAATCTCTCCCATAAAACAGTAAGAGGCTGTAAATTAGGAACAACAATAATATCACGTTTAATAGCAGAAAGCTGTAAATCGAAATTGTCGTTAGCCATATTTTCGATAACATCTTGCCTGTGCACAAAGCCAGTAATATCTTCTTTATTGTCAGAAGAATAGACAGGGATTCTTGAATAGTGCCTATACCCCTTAATTTTATGAAATTGCGCAATTGTCATATTATCTGGAGCAGTCTCTACAACCACCCTAGGCGTCATAACCTGCTCTACCTTAACATTGCGCAGTCTAATAATATTTTGAATAATCCTACTCTCGGCAATATCTATCACACCCTCGCGAGTTCCAATATCTACCATTGCAGAAAACTCTTCTCTACTAACAGAATTTTCTCCCTTCTTTTTTCTTGCAATTAAATAAGTTAACGCCTCCGACACCAAAACCAAAGGGTAGGTAATATATACCATCCCCTGAATTATAACCCCAGCAAACACTACCAAAGATTTCCAGTAATAAGCACCAATTGTTTTAGGCAGAATTTCTGAAAAAATTAAAATTATTAAAGTTAGAACTCCCGAGACAATCCCAAAATAGGCATCGCCAAAAACCACAGTGGCTTGTGCTCCAACCCCCGCAGCACCAATTGTATTAGCTATAGTGTTAAGCGAGAGAATTGCCGAGAGTGGTTTATCTATATTCTCTTTATGCTTGCGCAAGTACGAGGCCGCCTTTACCCCTTGGTTCTCTTTCATTGTAATAAAAGAGAGAGGTGCAGTAAGCAGAACCGCCTCCATAATTGAACACAAGAAAGAGACAATAACAGCAAGAAAGAGATAAAAAAAAAGTAAACCCATTTTAAATTGTCAAATTAAACTAAGAAGAAAAATTAAGATTCACTCAAATTGTCAAATAAAACTAAAAATAGATAATTACAACTTCACTCGGAATTTTGAGAGACGCTCATCTAGCATATCGTGAGGTATCATAATCTTTATAGCATCTACCAGTTCGTTTATTAAACGCTCTTTAACAAAATCTTCTCTAAATATAAACGATATTTCACGGCGAGGCTCATCTCCAGAGAAAAATCTAATGTGCTCTTTTTGCTCAGGTGTTAGTGCGCTTAAGTGAAGCTCGGGAATTAAAGTATACCCACCGTTATTATCTACTATTCTTATTAATGTTTCTATGCTACCAGCCTCATATACCTGCATCGAGTTTTCGCTCTTGTGGCAAATATTCAACATTTGACTCCTAAAACAGTGACCCTCTTGCAAAAGCCACATTCCCTTAGGGTCTAGCTCCGAGGCAAGGAGAGTCTCTTTTTTATACATCTTCTTTTCTGAAGGAGATACATATGCAATAAACCTCTCATAAAAAAGAGGAAGTTCTAATATACCTGGCTCGCTTATAGGTGTAGAGACAATTGCAACCTCTATTTGAGCACTCTTTAACTGCTCTATAATTTCTGAGGTTCTTATCTCTGATATCTTAATCTTTAAATTAGGAAGACGTTTACCTGTTTCGCCAAAAAACTTAGGGATTATATAGGGTGCCAACGTTGGAATTATTGCAATAGCTAACTCCCCATCTACGGTATCTCTAGCCGAATCGGCAATTTCCCTAAATTGCTTAAGATTAAAACTAATAACCTTTGCCTGCAAAATAAGTTTCCTGCCAATAGGCGTAGGCTCTATAGGGCTCTTTTTACGATCGAATATATTCACCCCAAGCTCTTCTTCCAACTTCTGAATCATCATGCTCAAAGTGGGCTGGGTAACCCCACACGCCACTGCTGCCTTAGCAAAGTGACGGAGCCTATCTACGGCAATTATGTAATCCAGTTGTTGTATGTTCATCTATATTGTCAATAAAAGTTAAAAATATTTTCTCTTTTACTTTTTTAGCGTGCTTTTCAAAAATAGCTCATTCATTTGAGCCTCGTCTATAGTAGAGGGGGCATCTAGCATAACATCTCGTCCTGCATTGTTCTTTGGAAATGCAATATAGTCACGAATTGTCTCTTGACCACCAAATAGTGCGCAAAAGCGATCGAAACCAAAGGCTATTCCTCCATGAGGCGGTGCTCCAAATTTAAATGCATTTATAATAAAGCCAAATTTATACTCGGCCTCTTGCTCACTAAAGCCAAGCACTTCAAACATACGCTTTTGAATAGAAGCATCATGGATTCGGATTGATCCGCCTCCTATCTCTGTTCCGTTAAGTACAAAGTCGTATGCATTGGCTGCAACTTGGGCAATCTCTTCGCGGTTGTTGCTGTAAAACTTATCCATATCTTCTGGCTTAGGGGCAGTAAACGGGTGGTGCATAGCATAAAAGCGCTCTGTTTCTTGATCCCACTCCAAAAGTGGAAAGTCGTATACCCAAAGCGGTGCAAAATGGTCATTTTTTCTTAGCCCCATTCTATTACCCATCTCAATTCTAAGTGTTCCAACTGCCTCTTGAGTTTTCCTTTTATCTCCTGCAAGAATTAAAATGAGGTCTCCTGGCATTGCTCCCATTTTTGAAGCTATTGCGGCCAACTTCTCTGGAGTGTAAAACTTATCTACAGAAGATTTAATTTCATCTTGGCCTACTCTTGCATAAACCAAGCCCGTGGCTCCAATCTGAGGACGCTTTACCCACTCGGTAAGTTCATCTAACTGCTTGCGAGTATAAGTAGCAGCACCCTTAACACAAATACCAGCTACATACTCTGCAGAATCGAATACTACAAAATTTTGGCCACCAACTAA
>CAZHHY010000192.1:0-3164 GCA_964532375.1 uncultured Muribaculaceae bacterium | reverse complement strand
ATTCTGTTGCCCACCTACAAGTTGAGAAGAGATTAATCCAATAGGAATAATCATGTCTACATTAGGATTGTTCAGCAGCGAATTAAAGTTTGTAGTTACCCTATCTGCATCCCAATTTGAGTAAACGTCTATAAAGGTAACCTCTCCTTTTGCTTGCATAAGATTTGCAATCTCTTCCTTCACAAGGCTGTTCATAATGCATGAACTAGCTAGCGATGCATCATTTAATATCCCAATATTTAACGGTTGTCCAATAAATGAAAGAGGTACCAAAAGAAGGATTATCAAATTTATAACAAATGTTTTCATACTTTTTATTTCTTAATACAATTCAAAGTTAGTTAATGTTCACTAACTTAAAAACTATTTTAATAATAAATAATGAAAATTCATTAAAATTATTTTGAAATTAATCGTATAAGGGAGATAGTAAGCAACTTACCTTTTTCTATTAGATCAAATTCGAACTTAGCGAATTGCCATTTTTTAACAAATAGTCGCAACGAACCCATTAGCATAATTACTATATGAGAAGCATCTACATCGCTAGTAATTTCACCCCTTTTTTGACCTTCTACAACAATACCAAACAAAACTTTAGTATTAAAATCTATAACCTCCGAGATTTTTTCTGATAAAGATTTATCGTTACGGAATAACTCCTCAGAGAAAACCACCGAGGAGAGAGCTGGCATTTTTTTAAATGTTTTAAAGTGGTTTTCAAAAATACTCTCAATTTTTGAAATTACAGTATCTTCAATAACTAGCTTATTGCCATAAATTTGACTACTATTCTCTTTTAGTAAATCTAATAAAGCTACCAAAATAGCTGTCTTACTATCGAAATGCCTATATATGGCAGGTTCGGTTACACCTACAATTTTAGCTATATTCTTTATAGTAAACCCTTGAATACCTTTGCTGTTAATGAGCTCTATAGTAGTATCAATTATCTCTTGTTGTCTTTCGGTAATCATTAATTGTAACTTAAATTAGTCGCTTTCAGACAATTCAAAACGTGCAAGTGTTGCCATATCTGCCTTGTTTAGAGTAAGAACATTACCTGCAACACTGTAATTGTCTACTAATTGAAGCATTGCCATAAAAGCTTGCTCATTTACGGCATCGGGGCAGGCCATTAGAGTTGCACCTGCTTGGCTTAATTTAATTTGATTGTCTTCTAGAATCTCATACTCACCAAAAAAGTTATTGCAGCTATTGTTGCCAGAGAACATACCTGTTTCCATACTAAATAAAACAAATGCAGTATTCTCTGCTTCACTTGGTATAGCAGCTCCATTGAGTTCTATAAGAGTCCATTTTTTATCTTCTAAATAATTATCAGCTCTGTTCTTATGAATTCTATACATTGGCTCCAAATCTCCAATAACTTTATTCCCCTGAGCGTCTAACTGAAACAGAACATTTTCTCCAACTTGATACATTTGAGTGTCGTTCTCTCCTTCTAAAGTAATTTTAGACCCGGTGTTGTCCCACCCAAAAGTACCTTCATCAAAAAAGATATTATCTTCTTTTCCAATATATTTAGACACTTTACTAAATGTACTATCCTTATTAAGAGTAATTTTCACTTCAATCCCCTCACAATCGGCACACGGAATAACTCCCTTGTAAACACCATACCAGTCTAAAGAATTTTGCGACGTATGGCTATCTGCCATTTGGTCTGAATTTGAGTTATTATTAAAACAAGCAGTAAGGGTAAAAAGTACCGAGGCTAATACTGGGAATAATAAGAATTTTTTCATTTTATATCTAATTTATATATACTATCTATGGAGATAACCTACAAAGTAGCTTATTGTTTAAAAGCTCAGGCTATTTTCTGTAGTACACTCCTCAATAACACCTTTCCTTTTACAGAAACTGCCGTTGAAAACATATGCTTGGTCTTTACCCGAGTGAACCAATAAATAAGTAAAAAGATTATCGGGAGTAAAAATATCTCTACTCACCGTCTTGGTTCTATCTTTAATATTAATTCCAACACTATTTAAAGCGTGGAATAATAGTTCTGAGCAGAATATAGACTCGTCGTCTTCTGTGATCCAATCGTAGTCATACCCCCTACCTAAGTATTTTAATGCTCCTTCAATAAACAGAGCCTTCTCTTGTGGCGTTTGATTAAATGAAAAGGAGGCAAAATTAGTTAAGTAAGAGATATCCATCATGTTAGAAAGTTCTTTCATCGGATGAACTTGAACTCCACCGTCTGTACTATCTAATACATAAATATCTGAATCGTTCATGAGCATATCTAATCTTTGATACAAGGTACTTTCTGCTCCAAAATAGTTTTTCACTTGCTCTTTAGTTCCCAGATAAATACCCGAATGTTCCCACTGGCTAGGTATAAACTCCGAAATCGCATAGTTTCTAGTACGAGTCACAAAAATAGTCCCAGGGGTTAACTCATCTGTAATTTGCAATAACTCATCAAAAGAAATATCTATTTCTGGGTTGGCTCCAACGGAGTCTATCATTGGAAAATCTTCTATCTTAAGCTTACCAAACCACTTAATAAGTGGTCTTTGTGCAAACATTCTCACATTGTCTACTACTTTAATCTTTCTAGGGAACAATAGAGAGAACACAATGCTCAAAATAAAAGTACCAATTATTATCAATAATATTTTTCTGAAAAACTTCATGGCTATAGAATAATCATGTAAATATAGCACAATTAAAAAAAATAGTGTCAAACTACTATTTAATATGGCCAAATTTGCGATTTATTAAAAAAAATAAAGAAGTAGTACCCATAAAAGCAACCTCGAATGTTATATATAAAGTTAAAGTAACTATGATAAAGAAACGAATATTCAAGATCTCGGCAAGTATTGCCTCTAAAATACTATCTGTTAATAACTTTGCAGATAATAAACAAATAGATGGCTGGCTCAATGAGAAAACAGCTAATAAAGAACTTTTAAATAAACTTAGCAATTTAGAGTTTAGAGCGTCATATAATAGAGACATCCAAAAATTCGATGCCAATGAGGCATGGGAAAATATCGAATATAAATTACTTACCACTAATAATAGAAAAAGTATTCCTTTCAAGTTCTATAAATATGCAGCTGTTGCAATGTTAGTGCTCTCTCTAGGAATATCTACTCACTACCTTATAAATAACAGTTCTC
>CAZHHY010000191.1:0-3244 GCA_964532375.1 uncultured Muribaculaceae bacterium | reverse complement strand
CTCACTAATAGTCAAAGACCACCGCGGCACCGAAATCCGCCGCTTCTACTTCTACGACTGCGACAACTACACAGACTAACAGAAACACTCACGCACATTCATCGCCGTGGTTTTTAGCAACTGCTTGCCAACCAGCTGTGCACAAATTCATCGCCGTGGTTTTTAGCCACCACACAAATTCATCACCGTGGTTTTTAGCCACCAAATTGCTCTGTTTTTCTTTGAGCTAAAACTCTATTAACTAGCTATTTAAGCTTTGAAAATTTACGTATTATTGTAACCGTCCATTGAGCCCAGTCTATTTTGCTGTTTTTATTGCGATTATCTTTGTCGCAAACGTATTGAAAGATGAAAACAAACAGCATAAAAAAACCCCCGTTAAAGGACGAGGGCAACCTAAATGTTTTCACAACGGAATAATCCTTATTGTGATTCGCTTCAAAATTGTAGTTCAAAAGTAATAATTATTTACATATCTAACAAATAATTCTTAATTTTATAAACTAAACATTAACACTATGACTAACAAAATCTTAGGGCTAGACCTAGGCTCGGCTTCTATAGGCTGGGCATTGATTACAGAAGAATCCGATAACAATTCAACCTCTACCTCTACAAAAATTATTGACTTAGGGTGCCGAATAATTCCATATAACGGAACAGAAGGTAAGGATTTTGCAAAAGGCACAGGTGAAAGCAAGAATGCTATAAGAACAAGCTATAGAAGTGCACGTAGGGGCTACGATAGATATCAACTAAGAAGAGAGTTTCTAGTGAAGATTTTAAGAAAGCACAAGATGATGCCCGATGAAACTATAAAAAACAAACCAAAACTAGAACTTTGGGAATTAAGGGCAAGAGCTGTTAAAGAAGAGATAACTCTTAATGAACTAGGCAGGTTACTATTGTGGCTAAATCAAAAAAGAGGATATAAAAGTTCGCGGTCAGATAGTAATCTAGATAAAAAAGACACCGAATATGTAGCAACGGTAAAAAGTAGACATGAGACAATAAAAGAACTTAATTACTCTATTGGACAGTACTTCTTTAATAAGCTGTCAGAAAACGAATACTATCGCATTAAAGAGAATGTATTTCCTCGAGAAGCTTATATAGAAGAATACAACTCAATTTGTGCTACTCAGCAGAAATTTCATCCAGAGATAACCCAAGAGCTAATAAAAAAAATAAGAGATGAGATAATTTATTACCAAAGACCACTTAAATCTCAAAAAGGATTGGTTGCTACATGTGAGTTCGAAGGATTTACAGCCACTAAAGATGGTAAGGATTATTTCACAGGGCCAAAAGTGGCTCACAAATCTTCGCCAATTTTCCAAATCGCTAAAATATGGGAAAGCATTAATAATCTTCGCATTAAAACAAAGTATGGAGACGAACTCTATCTAACTTTAGATCAAAAGAATCTAATTTTTGACTATTTAGATAATAATGAGAAACTAACATTTAAAAACCTTTGTAAGATTTTAAATCTCAAAGAAGAAGAGCTATTTGTTGATAGAAAGCTTTACAATACCGGCATTCAAGGCAATCTTACAAAACAGACAATTTCAAAATGCTTTAAAGATAAAGAGATTCCTAACCGGCTTTTAAAGATAGAACCCAAAATAAATGAAGATAAGAGTAAACAGGTATATCTATTTAGTAGAAAAACAGGAGAAATATTAGATGGTTCAGATAATAGCACTAAAACTGTAGACAGAGCCATAGAATACGAACCTTTCTATAAACTTTGGCATACGATATATTCAATAACAGATATCGAATTATGTACTCAATCGTTAATAAAAAATTTTAACATAGATCCTGAAACAGCCAATAAGTTAGCTTCAATAGATTTTAATAAAAAAGGTTACAGCAATAAGTCTGCAAAAGCACTCAGAAAAATCTTACCTTACTTAATGGAAGGCTACTGCTATGCCGATGCTATGACTTATGCAGGTTATAACCATTCAGGCAGCCTTACAAAAGATGAAAACCTCTCTAGATATTTACAAAATCAAATAAAACTACTACCCAAGAACTCTTTGAGACAACCTATTGTTGAGAAGATTCTTAATCAAATGATTAATGTTGTAAATGAAGTTATTAAAGAATTTGGAAAGCCAGATGAAATAAGAGTTGAGCTTGCACGTGAACTAAAACAAAGCAAAGAAGAAAGGGGTGATACAGAATCGTTTATAAATAAAAGAACTCGTGAAAATGAGCTTATCGCAAAAGAACTTGATGAATACGGATTAAGAGCTACCAGAAATAATATAATTAAATGGAGGCTTTATAAGGAAATTGATAATGAAGAGAAGAAATTAAATGCAATCTGTATTTATTGTGGCAAAAACATTTCAATAACGGAGGCTATCAAAGGTAATGATGTAGATGTAGAGCATATTATCCCAAAATCTAAACTGTTCGATGACTCTCAAAGCAATAAAACACTTGCTCACAGGCACTGCAATAGCACAAAAGGCAATATGACTGCATATGACTTTATGAAAGCAAAACCAGAGGCAGATTTTCAAGCATATGTAGAAAGGGTAAATAATTTATTCGAAAAGAAGGTTATATCCAAAACCAAGAGAGATAAATTACTAATGGCAGAAAAAGACATTCCAGATAACTTTATAGATAGACAACTAAGAGAAACACAATATATTTCAAAAAAAGCAAAAGAGTTATTAAGTACTGTTTGCCACAATGTATGGTGCACTAGCGGTACAGTCACATCTGAACTTAGGAGGCTATGGGGCTGGGAAGATATTACAATGAATCTTCAGTTAGCAAAATATAAGAGCTTAGGCTTAACTGAAATTATAACCTGGGAAAGTAACCATGGAAGAAACATGCATGAAAAAGAAGCAATAGTTGGTTGGACTAAAAGAGACGATCACAGACATCATGCCGTTGATGCACTAGCTATAGCATGTACCAAGCAGGGCTTTATACAACGTCTTAACACATTAAGCTCACAAAAAACTAAGGAAGAAATAGAAAGAACAGTGGCCCAATTAGACACTTTTTACAAAGAGAAACTCTCTAATCTAGAAAAGTATCTTATTTCAAAAAAACCACTTTCTGTAAATGAAGTAGAAAAAGCAGTGTCGCAAATACTCATCTCCTTTAAAGCAGGCAAAAAAGTAATAACTATAGGCACTCGTAAAGTGGGAAGCAGGGGAAGTAAGAGAATAGCACAAAGTGGAATTATAGTCCCAAGAGGCCCTCTAAG